>JBEGPS010000052.1:0-7711 GCA_041181325.1 Pseudomonadota bacterium | reverse complement strand
AGCCCCAAGGCGTTTGGCAGTACCGCCAGAGCATCAGCGTAGTGCAACAGATCGTCCAACAGAAGATGTACCCACTCACCCTCAAAGGCTTGGAAGACGCGATGCGTCACCTCACCAAGTATCGCCGGGGCCAGCTGCAAAGTGGTCGATACAATCCCTGCAGTCTCGCTGTAGTTCAATGGATAGAACGAGTGCCTCCTAAGTGCTAGATACAGGTTCGATTCCTGTCAGCGGGACCATTTACACGCTGCGCAGCGCAATCACGGCATCGCGCAAATCGGCAGCCCACGCGCGACGGTCGCGGCCTTCAGCATATTGCGGCGTGCCATAGTGCACCACAGCCAGCAAATTCTGTGAACGCAAGGTGCGCCACACTGATTGCAGCAGGGTGTCGTCCCCGATGTAGCAGGGATCAAAGCTCGTGGCATTAGTAGCACCATCAACAAAGTGCAAGGCCAAGGGCTGTACCGGAGTTTGAGCGGCAATAGCCGCTTGTAGCAAGTTGGCATGAAACGGCAGCACGGTACTGCCATCGCCCGTCGTACCTTCGGGAAACACGGCCAGCACATCCCCTGCCTGCAAGCGCTCGGCCATGTGGTGCACCACGCGCAACGCATCGCGGCGGGACTCGCGTTCGATGTACAAAGTGCCCGCCCCGGTAGCCAACATGCCCACCACCGGCCAGCGCTGCACGTCGGCTTTAGATACAAAACGGCAATGCCCAGTGGCGTGAATCACCACGATGTCCAACCACGAAATATGGTTGGACGCCAGCAGCACCGGTCCGGGTTGTTGCGCACCTTTCACTATTAATTTAATAGCTAGCTGCGCAAGCAGCGCGAGGGCCCAAGCCTGAATTCGCTTGTTTTTTTGAGCTTCGGAAAGTTTCGGAAAAGTCCTTTGGATGGTCCACGCGCCAACCAGCAAATGCAGCACAACGCGTAGCAGCCGCACAAATGCCGTCAGACTTTTCACGGTAAAAACCCCGTCATGCCGCCGCCGGCGTTCTAGCCACCAAACACCACTTGACCACCCACCACGGTGGCGCGCACGCGGCCAGGCAGTTCGTAGCCTCCAAACGGCGTGTGCTGCCCTTGGCTGCGCAGCGCGGCGGGCTCTACCACCCACGCGGTGTTGGGGTCCAACACACAGATGTCGGCCACCGCACCCACGTGCAAACGGCCTGCACTCGCGGCTGCGGCACCCAAAGCGGCACCCAATACACCTGCGGGTTGACTGGTCACAGTGGCCAACGCACGGTTCAGGGGCACGCCGCTGTCCTGTGCCCACTTGAGCGCCAGGCTGAGCAACAGCTCCAACCCGGTGCCGCCAGGTTCGGCTTCAGCAAACGGCAGCGCCTTGGCGTCTTCGTCCACCGGGGTGTGGTCGGACACCAGTGCGTCGATGGTGCCATCCTGCAAACCGGCACGCAGTGCGTCGCGGTCACGCTGCTGGCGCAGGGGTGGATTCAGCCGCATACGGCTGTCAAAGTAGCCAATATCCAAGTCGGTTAAGTGCAGGGAATTGATGCTCACATCACAACTCACCGGCAGGCCCTCTAACTTGGCCTGGCGCACCAGTTCCACACCGGCCGCACTGCTGATGCGGCACAGGTGCACGCGGGCGCGGGTGGAGCGCACCAGCTCAAAAATGGTGTGCAATGCAATGGTTTCTGCAGCCACAGGCACGCCACTCAAGCCCATGCGCGTGGCCAATGGTCCGCTGGCAGCTACACCTTTGCCCAAAAATACTTCTTGGGGCCGCAACCAGACCGGATAGCCAAATGTGCTGGCATATTGCAGTGCGCGCAAGGTCACTTGGGTATTGGCCAGCGGCACTTCGGCCTGGCTGAATGCCACACAACCCGCCTGGGTCAGTGCGCCCATTTCGGTGAGTACTTCTCCCTGCAGGTTGCGGGTAAGCGCACCCAAGGGGTAGACACGCGCCTTGTGTTGTGCCTGCGCACGGTAACGCAACATTTCCACCAAACCAGCCTCGTCCAGCACCGGATCGGTGTCGGGTGGGCACACCACGCTGGTCACGCCACCGGCCACGGCCGCAGCGAGTTCGGAGGCCAACATGCCTTCGTGCTCGTAACCTGGCTCGCGCAGCCGCACGCACAAGTCCACCAAACCAGGCATCACGATGCAGCCAGTGGCGTCAATCACTTGGTCCGGCAGAAAGTCATTTGCTATATTTTTAATAGCTGAAACCCTAGTATTGACGAGCGCTACATCGGCTTTTTCATCAAAACCACTGGCCGGATCGATAACCCGACCGCCTTGAATGAGTATGTTCATGCTTCATTTCCTGCAACGATGCTCATCACCGCCATGCGCACGGCGATACCAAAGGTAACCTGCGGCAAGATGACGCTTTGCATGCCATCCACCACCGCAGAATCAATTTCTACGCCACGGTTAATCGGCCCAGGATGCATCACGATGGCATCGGGCTTGGCCAGTTGCAACTTCTCTGGTGTGAGGCCATAGCTCTTGAAAAACTCGTGCATCGAGGGCAACAGAGCACCACTCATGCGCTCGTTCTGCAGACGCAGCATGATGATCACGTCGCAGTCTTTAATGCCCTCTTCCAGCGTGTGGCACACACGCACGCCCATTTGCGCCATGTCGGACGGCACCAGCGTTTTGGGCCCCACCACGCGCACTTCGGCACAGCCCAAGGTGGTGAGTGCATGAATGTCCGACCGCGCCACGCGCGAGTGCAGCACATCGCCCACGATAGCCACGGTCAGGTTAGAGAAATCTTTCTTGAAGTGCCGGATGGTGAACATGTCCAGCAGCCCCTGCGTGGGGTGGGCGTGGCGGCCGTCGCCCGCGTTGATCACGTGCACATGGGGTGCCACATGCTGGGCAATCAAATAGGGTGCGCCGGACTCGCCGTGCCGCACCACAAACATGTCAGCCGCCATGGCGCTGAGGTTGGCAATGGTGTCCAACAGCGATTCTCCTTTGGACGCGCTGGAACGGGCAATGTCCAGATTAATCACGTCAGCGCTGAGTCGCGTGGCGGCAATCTCGAACGTGGTACGGGTGCGGGTGGAGTTCTCGAAAAACAGGTTGAACACGCTCTTGCCCCGCAACAGTGGGACCTTTTTCACCTCGCGGTCGTTGACCGAAACAAAGTTGGTGGCAGTGTCCAAAATGTGGGTGAGTATGCTTTTAGGCAAGCCTTCTACCGAAAGCAAGTGAATCAGCTCGCCATGTTTGTTGAGTTGGGGGTTGCGTTTGTAAAGCACCTATACACCCTCTTTCAGGTTAAAGCTAAAAATACCAGCGTCACTGCGGGCAAGCGTCAAAGACTGATCGTTACCCAAGCTCACAAGGCCCGCTGCAAAGTCGGCTTGTACGGGTAATTCGCGGCCGCCACGGTCCACCAGCACGGCCAGGCGCACGCTGGCTGGGCGACCATAGTCAAACAACTCATTGATCACCGCGCGTATGGTGCGTCCGGTGAAAAGCACGTCGTCAAGTACCAAAATGTCTGCGCCACTTACGTCGAAAGGCAAGCTGGTTTGTCCGCCCGATGACAAGCCCCGCTGTGCAAAGTCGTCACGGTGCATGGCCGAAGAAATAGTGCCGGCTTTGCCTGGCAGTTGCAGGTCTGCCTGCAGGCGCTCGGCCAACCATGCGCCGCCCGAGGTAATTCCCACCAAGCGGGTCGATGTACCGCAAATTTGGCGCACGCCGCGCAACAGCTCAAGGTAAAGCGCTTCGGCATCCGGTAAAAGCGCTCGCGCGTCGCTGGCGGTTGTGCCGTCCGTGTTCTGTGTGCTCAATTCAAGCTCCTCAAAAACTGTTCCAAAATAATGCAGGCTGATACGGCATCTGCATCTTTAGCGCCTGACGACAAAGCCTCGGTGGTGCTGTAGCGCTCATCCACCTCAAACACCGGCAAATGAAAGCGACCATGCAGTTGACGGCCAAACTTTTTGGCGCGTGTGGTGTTTTCATGCGCTGCGCCATCGGGGTGGTAGGGCACTCCAATCACAATCGCGTCGGGTTGCCACTCTTTAAGGCGTTGGGCGATGTGCTCAAAGCGCGCATCCCCTTGCGCATGAATCGACCCCTGCGGCTGCGCAGTACCCATGATGCGGTTGCCCACCGCAACGCCCGTTCGCTTCATGCCGAAATCAAACGCGATAAAGGTGGACAGCGTTTTGGCTGCTGCCTCGGTCATGCGTGGCCCACTTGATTAGAAATCATCCAAGCTTCTAAGCCCAGCAGCGCTAGCGCCTTGTCGTAGCGCTGCGCCACCGGCGTATCAAAAATGACAGCGGGGTCTGCATCCACCGTGAGCCAGCTGTTTTCGCCCAACTCGGTTTCTAGCTGTCCTTCGCCCCACGCAGAATAGCCAAGTGTCACCATAACGCGCTTGGGGCCGGTGCCGCTGGACAAGGCTTCCAATACGTCCTTGGAGGTGGTCATCTCCAGCCCCCCAGGAATGATGAGCGTAGAGGCATAGAGCGACTCCCGTGCCTCATTGGGCGTGATAAAAATTTGCTCATGCAAAACAAAGCCTCGCTCTGTCTGTACAGGACCACCATGAAACACTGGGTTATCGGTCAAATCCGCGCGTTGTAGTGGCAGTTCAATTTTGCTAAAGAGCAGCTGAATCGTCATATCTGCAGGTTTGTTTATGACTAAACCCAGTGCACCGCGCTCAGTGTGTTCACAGACGTACACCACACTTTTGGAAAATAGGGCATCTTCCAGCCCCGGCATCGCAATCAAAAAATGATTGGTGAGGTTGATGGGGGCAGAATCGCTGGGCATGTTTTCATTTTAACGGGTGCTATGGAAAAACAATTTGAGACAGGACTGGTCTGGTTTCGGCGCGATTTGCGGACGCACGATAACGCAGCACTGAGCAATGCACTGCAAAAGTGCCAGAAAGTGCATTGTGTCTTTGTATTTGATCGCGGTATTTTGGACTTGCTTAACAAGCAAGACCGGCGTGTGGAATTCATTCGTGAATCGCTGGTGGAATTGGATGCAGAGCTAAGGACCCTGCGTCGGCATGCCAAGGCCGGTTTGATCGTCATTCATGGGCAGGCAGTGGCAGAAATTCCCGCCATGGCAACCCAGCTTGGCGCTCAAGCCGTATTTGCAGCACACGATTACGAGCCTCAAGCTATCGCACGCGATGCGCAGGTGCAAACTCTGCTGAAGGACCGTGGGATGCAATTTTTCACATTCAAAGACCACGTCATCTTTGAAAGGGAAGAAGTACTTACCCAAGCGGGAAAGCCTTATGGCGTATTTACCCCCTATATGCGGGCCTGGCGAGCCAAGTTAGGCCATGACCCAATCCAAACCCATTCAATACAAGACATAGGAACCGTACTGGCGGCCCGCCCGGACAATTTAGCGCAGGCAGTGCCCACATTGGCAGATATTGGCTTTGAGCCGACTAACCTCAATGCGCTCAAAATTCCCACTGGCATGTCGGGTGCGCAGCAATTACTGGACGATTTTTGGGAGCGCATGGATGTGTACGATGAAACGCGCAACTTTCCAGCCGTCAAAGGGCCAAGTTACTTGGGCGTGCACCTGCGGTTTGGAACCGTGTCCATCCGGCGCTTGGTATCGCTTGCCATTCAGCGACAACTGGCGGGCAGCACTGGCGCAACCACTTGGCTTAGTGAGTTGTGCTGGCGAGATTTTTATTTTCAAATATTGGCCAACTTCCCCCAAGTAGCTACGGGGGCCTTCAAACCCGAATACAACGCCATTGCGTGGGTAGACGGTGCCAGAGCACAACAGCTTTTCCATGCTTGGTGCCGAGGTGCCACGGGCTACCCGCTGGTAGATGCCGCCATGCTGCAACTCAACCAAACGGGCTATATGCACAACCGGCTGCGCATGGTGGCGGGCAGCTTTTTGGTGAAACACCTCGGTCTCGATTGGCGTTGGGGGGAGCGTTATTTCGCGGCACACCTTAATGATTTCGATCAGTCTGCCAACAACGGCGGGTGGCAATGGGTTAGCTCCAGCGGCTGCGACGCACAGCCCTATTTCAGAATCTTTAATCCTGTTACGCAAAGTGAAAAGTTCGACGCGCAAGGCAAGTTCATCAAGCGCTATTTGCCCCAGCTTGCAGGCTTAGGACCCAAGAGTATTCATGCCCCGTGGACAGCAAAGCCCTTGGAATTGCAGGCAGCTGGCATTAGTCTGGGGCAGACCTACCCGCTACCCGTTGTGGACCACGCTAGCGCTCGCGCTGACACTTTGCGGCGCTACGCAGTGGTTAAAAAAGCAACTTACGAATCAGCCGACACAGCGCAGTAACTGCGCACCAGCTCAAGCAAGCCTTCTTCAGAATAAGGCTTGCCCAGGTAGTGATCCACACCCAGTTCTTTGGCATGCTCGCGGTGTTTTTCAGCAATACGCGAGGTGATCATGATGATAGGCAGGTCGCGTAGCTTGCTGTCTGCGCGAATGTTACGCACCAAATCAAAACCATCCATACGCGGCATTTCGATGTCTGACAACACCACAGTGGGTTTTTCTTCTTGCAGTTTTTCCAAAGCGTGTAAACCGTCATTGGCCAACACAACACGATAACCTTCGCGCTTAAGCAGTCGCTGTGTGACTCGACGGACTGTGATGGAGTCATCTACTACCAAAATAAGTGGAATGACCGAATTACTAACAGTCGGCACTAAAACCCCATCCAACGCGCTAGTTGAGGTGCCTCCCTTGGTGGTTGCAGACTTATACAGCTGCCGCGCTTGGTCACCATACACAGTGGCAAGCGCCACCGGGTTATAAATCAAGACAACAGCACCAGATGCCAATACCGACATGCCGGCAAGACCAGGTAGGCGGGCTAATTGTGGTCCCAAGTTTTTAACCACGACCTCGCGATTGCCCAATACTTCATCGACGTGCAAAGCCAAACGCTGACCAGCACTGCGAAAAACCGCAACGTGGATAGTTTTCCCTGATGGTTCGGTGCTCTGCGCGGACACTTGAAGTAGCGCACCGGACCAATAAAACGCAATCGTCTGGCCAGCAATCTCAAACGACTCGCTAGCATAAGACTGCTCTAACGTTGCCGGCGTCACGCGCACTACCGTCTCCATCAGATTAGACGGCACACCAATGGTGAACTCGCCAATCCGCAACATAACAACCTGCGTCACTGCCGTGGTCAAAGGCAAGACCAATTTGAATGTACTGCCTTCGTGCTGCGCCGTCTTGGTCTCAATGCGGCCGCCCAAAGCATTCACCTCAGAAAGGACAACGTCCATGCCAATACCTCGGCCAGAAAGCTCAGTGACTTGTTCAGCTGTAGAAAAGCCCGGCATAAAAAGCAACGCTGCTGCATCAGCGTCTGTCAACGTATCGGCGGCCGCAATAAGCCCATTGGCAACCGCCTTGGTTCGAATTTTTTCTAAGTGCAAGCCTCCGCCATCATCACTGAACGAAACCGAGACGTCGTTACTTTCTTGTTGCACTTCAACAATGATAGTACCGGCTGCTGGCTTGCCCAGGGCGAGTCGGACCTCAGGGGATTCGACACCATGACCCACCGCATTTCGCAACATGTGCTCGAAAGCAGGGGTCATACGGTCAAGCACACCGCGGTCCATTTCAATAGACCCACCCACAATATCGAGTTTCACTTGCTTGCCGGATTCTTTGGCAGCTTGCCGCACTACGCCATACAAGCGATCGGAAATTCC
>JBEGPS010000051.1:0-28988 GCA_041181325.1 Pseudomonadota bacterium | reverse complement strand
ATTGCCTAAGGTATTCGCTCTCTAGGGGTATAGCTCAATTGGCAGAGCGTCGGTCTCCAAAACCGAAGGTTGTAAGTTCGATTCTTACTGCCCCTGCCACCCGGCTTAGGTAACGAGGTGGCAAAAGAGCCCGCTATGCAATAGCGGGCTTCAGCGTCTTGAGGATGCTGGATTTGAATTGAAGAATAAACGCGCGAAATCTCAAAAATATGGCAACGACACAAGTTCAAACTGTTAATACAGGGGCAGACAAGGCCAAACTGGCCGCTGCGGCTGCATTGGTGGTTGCATCGTTGGCTGCGTTTTACTTGCTGGGCAAGCAAGGCCAGTTGGTGCAGTGGGCTGTCTTGATATTGGGTTTGACAGCAGCGGTAGTGGTTTTCTTCTCGTCCGAAGCCGGGCGTCAGTTAGCTGCGTTTGGTCGCGACGCCTTACGCGAAGTAAAAAAAGTTGTTTGGCCAGAACGCAAAGAAGCGATCCAAATTACGGCCTATGTGTTCGGTTTCGTCTTGGTTATGGCACTGTTTTTGTGGCTTACCGACAAAACGCTTGAGTGGCTCTTTTACGACTTGATCCTTGGGTGGAAAAAATAATGACTGATGTAACAGAAGTCCTCTCCGCCGAAGTGCCAGCGCCAGCGCCGGTCAATCCAGATTTGCGCTGGTATGTAGTACATGCTTACTCAGGCATGGAGAAGGCCGTTGAGCGCAATATCGTTGAACGCATCACGCGCTCGGGTATGGAAAATAAATTCGGACGCATTCTCGTTCCGATGGAAGAAGTTGTCGAGATCAAGAATGGTCAGAAAAAGACAACTGAGCGCAAATTTTTTCCTGGTTACGTGTTGGTAGAAATGGTCATGGATGACGACACGTGGCATCTGGTCAAGCACACCAATAAAGTCACCGGCTTTGTTGGCGGCGCTAAAAATCGTCCCGCACCCATTTCTGAAGCTGAAGTGATGAAGATCGTCAATCAGATGCAAGAGGGTACTGATAAGCCGCGGCACAAAATCGAATTTGTGGTCGGTGAATATGTGCGCGTCAAAGAAGGTCCATTTACGGATTTCAATGGCTCTGTAGAAGACGTCAACTACGAGAAGAGCAAGGTACGCGTCTCGGTGACTATTTTTGGTCGTGCAACTCCGGTCGAGTTGGAGTTCTCTCAGATCGAGAAGACATAAATTTGAACCTTGGCGTGAGCCAAGGTTTTGGTGTTTACGCTTATCCGACTCGGCGTAAATAGTAGTAGAAGAGTCGTTACCCCGGGGAGCTAAAGTCCGAATTGTTCGGTACCAAAGCGTTATTACCCGTAAGGAGAAATCATGGCGAAAAAAATCATCGGTTTCATCAAGCTGCAAGTGCCAGCTGGTAAAGCCAACCCATCCCCTCCCATTGGCCCCGCGTTGGGTCAACGCGGTTTGAACATTATGGAGTTCTGCAAGGCATTCAATGCGCAGACTCAAGGTGTTGAGCCAGGTCTGCCTTTGCCAGTGGTGATCACTGCATTTGCAGATAAAAGTTTCACGTTCGTTATCAAGACACCGCCTGCAACTGTTTTGATTAAAAAGGCAATCAAGTTGGACAAGGGCTCTGCCCGTCCACACGTTGATAAAGTTGGGAAAATTACGCGCGCTCAGCTCGAAGAAATTGCCAAGACCAAGTTGAAAGACATGAATGCCGCCGATTTGGACGCTGCTGTGCGTACTATCGCCGGTTCTGCCCGTTCCATGGGCGTGACTGTGGAGGGCGTTTAAATGTCCAAGCTCACTAAAAAGCAAAAAACCCAAGTTGGCAAAGTTGATACGAACAAACTGTACGCTATTGCTGACGCGCTCGGTTTGGTAAAGGAATTTGCGAACGCTAAGTTTGATGAGTCTATCGACGTTGCAGTGCAGTTGGGCATTGATGCGAAGAAGTCCGATCAAGTTGTTCGCGGTGCAGTTGTGTTGCCTAATGGCACCGGCAAGACCAAGCGCGTAGCCGTGTTCGCACAAGGTGCTAAAGCTGAAGAGGCCAAAGCCGCCGGTGCAGACATTGTTGGTATGGACGATTTGGCTGCCATGGTTAAGGCGGGCGACATGCCCTTCGATATCGTGATTGCTGCTCCAGACGCTATGCGCGTAGTTGGTACATTGGGCCAAATCTTGGGACCACGTGGCTTGATGCCTAACCCCAAGGTTGGCACGGTGACACCTGATGTCGCGACAGCGGTAAAGAACGCCAAGGCAGGTCAAGTGCAGTTCCGTGTCGACAAAGCAGGTATTGTTCACAGCACTATTGGCCGTCGTTCATTTGATTCTGACAAATTAAAAGGCAACTTGGCTGCTTTGGTAGATGCTTTGAATAAGGCAAAGCCAGCATCAAGCAAAGGTTTGTATCTACGTAAGGTCGCTGTCTCATCTACGATGGGCGTAGGCGTGCGTGTGGATCTGCAGACTATCGCAGCGTAATTGCGAAGAATTTAGACACCCGTTATCGGGCGTCTAAAGTGGTGGGCTGAATTCTTGTTTTTTGAGGATTCAGGCCATCCAAGACCGTTGGCGTGTGAGCAATTGCACTTAATACCTGAAAAGCCAACGCAGATGGCGATCCCGCTGCAGATGAAATTGAAGAGTTTTGTTAACAGTTGGTCGCTGCAATATGGAGCGTAATGCGGTATGTACTGCAAAGCGCATTTTTAAGGAGTAGACCTTGAGTCTTAATCGCAGTGAGAAAGAAGCGGTCATCAGTGATGTGACCGGCCTCGCCGCTAAAGCTCAAACGCTCGTGATCGCGGAATACCGTGGCATCACGGTCGCTGACATGACCAAACTGCGCGTCAATGCTCGCAGCAATGGTGTGAGCCTAAGCGTGTTGAAAAACACACTGGCCCGCCGTGCTGTGGCAGGTAGTGCATTTGAGATCGTTGCCGACCAGATGACCGGTCCTCTGATCTACAGTTTTTCAGAAGACGCAGTTGCGGCCGCCAAGGTGGTTGCAGACTTCGCGAAGACCAACGACAAGTTGGTAATTCGTGCAGGTGCGTACGGTGGAAAAGCTCTAGACGTGAACGGCGTTAAGCAATTGGCAAGCATCCCTTCCAAAGAAGTGTTGTTGGCTCAGTTGTTGGGCTTGATGCAATCCCCCATTTCCCGTACAGCACGTGTGTTGTCGGCATTGGCGGAGCAACGTGGCGCAGGTGCAGCAGAAGAAGCTGCTCCCGCAGAGGCAGTCGCAGCGTAATCGCCGCCTGTCTGTAGTAACCAAACTTGTTAGGAAATCAAAATGGCATTCGATAAAGACGCATTTTTGACCGCGCTGGATAGCATGACGGTCATGGAACTCAACGACCTGGTGAAAGCCATCGAAGAGAAATTTGGTGTGAGCGCTGCAGCAATGTCCGCTCCAGCTGCTGGCGGCGCTGTTGCTGCCGTAGCGGAAGAGAAAACAGAATTCAACGTAGTGTTGCTGGATGCCGGCGCTGCTAAGGTTTCCGTAATCAAGGCTGTTCGCGAAATTACAGGCTTGGGCCTGAAAGAAGCGAAAGACTTGGTTGACGGCGCTCCTAAGAACGTCAAAGAAGGCATTGCTAAGGCTGACGCCGAAGCTGCTGTCAAGAAATTGGTCGAAGCCGGTGCTAAGGCCGAGCTTAAGTAATTTAATTGCTTAAAAGGCTGGGTGTTCCAATCGGGGCACCCAGCCTTTCTTGCTTGTTTGCGCATGGTTAGTGCCTACTGAAAAATGGTTTTTATTAACCATTTTTCAGTGTCTTCTGACCCCGACTGCGGAAGATGCCTTGGTACGGGTTGTGTGCAATGCGCAACCGTCCGCCAATGATTGGTAGTGGCCAATCACCAAGCCTGTTGAGACTGACGCTCAACCAACAGTCGCCTAGGACCTCAGGTTCCTTAAGTCTTTGCCCGGAGATCTAATGGCTTACACATACACAGAACGCAAGCGCATTCGCAAAAATTTCGGTAATCGCGACAGCGTGCTTGAAATTCCTTACTTGCTACAAATGCAAAAAGACGCCTATACGGCGTTTTTACAAGCGGATGTTGCACCCAAAAAGCGCACAGTTGAAGGATTGCAAGCCGCTTTTGAAGCAGCATTTCCTATTGTTTCGCACAACGGCTTTGTCGAGATGAAGTACCTTGAGTACAACCTCGCTAAACCCGCCTTTGATGTACGGGAGTGTCAGACGCGCGGATTGACATTTGCGTCGGCTGTACGGGCCAAAGTCCAGTTGATCATTTATGACCGTGAGTCCTCTACTTCACAAAATAAAGTTGTCAAGGAAGTGAAAGAGCAAGAAGTCTATATGGGTGAAGTACCCCTCATGACTGGCAAAGGCTCTTTCATCATCAACGGTACTGAACGTGTCATCGTGTCTCAGTTGCACCGCTCTCCTGGTGTTTTTTTTGAGCACGACAAAGGCAAAACCCACAGCTCGGGCAAATTGCTCTTTTCCGCGCGCATCATTCCCTACCGTGGCTCTTGGCTCGATTTTGAGTTTGATCCCAAGGACCTGCTGTATTTCCGCGTTGACCGTCGCCGCAAGATGCCGGTCACGATTTTGTTGCGCGCCATTGGTCTGAACAACGAATCCATACTTGCCAACTTCTTCGTGAATGACAACTTCCGCTTGATGGATAGCGGAGCACAAATGGAGTTTGTAGCTGAGCGTCTGCGGGGTGAGGTCGCCCGCTTTGACATTACTGACAAGAGCGGGAAGGTTGTTGTTGCCAAAGACAAGCGCGTTACCGCCCGTCATACCCGTGAGCTAGAGCAGTCTGGCACCACGCATATCAGCGTGCCTGAAGACTTTTTGGTGGGCCGTGTCGTAGCACGCAATGTGATTGATGCTGACACCGGAGAAATCGTCACTAAAGCTAATGAAGAGTTGACAGAGGCATTGCTCAAGAAATTGCGCACAGCTGGCATCGCTGATTTGGCCTGCATCTACACCAATGAATTGGACCAAGGTGCTTACATCTCGCAAACTTTGCGCACCGATGAAACGGCTGATGAATTCGCTGCCCGCGTTGCTATTTATCGCATGATGCGCCCTGGTGAGCCACCAACGGAAGACGCCGTTCAAGCGCTGTTCCAACGCTTGTTCTACAACCCCGACACCTACGATTTGTCCCGCGTAGGGCGCATGAAGTTCAACGCCAAGATGGGCCGCGCTGAGTCCACTGGCCCGATGGTGCTGACTAACGAAGATATTTTGGCCGTAGTCAAAATCTTGGTAGATCTGCGTAACGGTCACGGGGATGTAGACGACATCGACCATTTGGGTAACCGCCGCGTTCGCTGTGTGGGCGAGCTGGCTGAAAACCAATACCGTACAGGTTTGGCGCGTATCGAAAAGGCAGTGAAAGAGCGTCTGGGTCAAGCAGAGCAAGAGCCCTTGATGCCCCATGACCTGATCAATAGCAAGCCGATTTCGGCAGCTTTGAAAGAGTTTTTTGGCGCCTCTCAGTTGTCCCAGTTCATGGACCAAACCAATCCGCTGGCTGAAATTACCCACAAGCGCCGTGTTTCGGCTCTTGGTCCAGGTGGTTTGACCCGCGAACGTGCTGGCTTTGAAGTGCGTGACGTGCACGTTACCCACTATGGTCGTGTGTGCCCCATTGAAACGCCTGAAGGTCCAAACATTGGCCTGATTAACTCGTTGGCACTATATGCGCGATTGAACGAATACGGGTTCATTGAAACTCCGTACCGTCGTGTGGTAGACAGTAAGGTCACAAACGACATCGATTACCTCTCCGCAATCGCAGAGGGTAAGTACGTTATTGCCCAGGCAAATGCAACGCTGGACAAGGATGGTGTTTTGACCGGTGATTTGGTTTCGGCCCGTGAAAAAGGCGAATCAATTTTGGTCGGTGCCGAGCGTGTGCAATACATGGACGTATCACCCGCGCAAATCGTATCTGTGGCGGCGTCATTGGTACCATTCTTGGAGCATGACGATGCCAACCGAGCGCTGATGGGTGCCAATATGTCCCGACAGGCCGTGCCGGTGTTGCGCCCTGAAAAGCCTATGGTGGGTACAGGCATTGAGCGTGTCGCTGCTATTGACTCAGGCACTGTTGTGACCACAACACGTGGTGGTGTTGTGGACTATGTGGATGCAACGCGTGTTGTGATTCGCGTTAATGACGCTGAAGCGCAAGCAGGCGAAGTGGGTGTGGATATTTACAACCTCATCAAGTATCAACGCTCTAACCAAAACACCAATATTCACCAACGGCCCATTGTCAAAAAAGGCGACAAGCTAGCCAAGGGTGACGTGATTGCCGACGGCGCATCCACAGATCTGGGCGAAATCGCTATTGGTCAAAATATGCTTGTGGCGTTTATGCCGTGGAACGGCTACAACTTCGAAGACTCGATTTTGATCAGCGAGCGTGTGGTGGCGGAAGACCGCTACACCTCGATTCATATCGAAGAACTCGTGGTGATGGCGCGTGACACCAAGTTGGGCGCGGAAGAAATTACCCGCGACATCCCCAATTTGTCTGAGCAGCAACTCAACCGTTTGGATGAGTCCGGCATTATTTATGTTGGTGCGGAAGTGTTGCCGGGTGACACCCTGGTAGGGAAGGTCACACCTAAGGGCGAAACTACGCTGACACCCGAAGAAAAGCTACTGCGTGCTATCTTTGGTGAGAAAGCATCTGACGTAAAGGACACGTCCTTGCGCGTGGACCAGGGCTCACAAGGTACCGTGATTGATGTGCAGGTCTTCACACGCGAAGGCATCACGCGTGACAAGCGTGCACAGCAGATTATTGACGACGAGTTGAAGCGTTTCCGTTTAGACTTGAACGATCAACTGCGCATCGTTGAAGCCGACGCGTTTGACCGTATCGCAAAATTGCTGGACGGTAAGGCTGCTAACGGCGGACCACAAAAACTCGCCAAGGGTACAAAGATCGACAAGGCCTACTTGGCATCGGTGGAAAAGTTTCATTGGTTTGACATTCGCCCTGCGGACGAAGATGTGGCAAGCCAATTGGAGAGTATCAAGAACTCGCTAGAGCAAACTCGTCACAGCTTTGACCTCGCTTTTGAAGAGAAGCGCAAGAAGTTGACACAAGGTGACGAATTGCCGGCTGGCGTTCTGAAGATGGTCAAGGTCTACATTGCCGTCAAGCGCCGCTTGCAGCCCGGTGACAAGATGGCCGGTCGCCACGGCAACAAAGGCGTGGTTTCCAAGATCACCCCTGTCGAAGACATGCCTTACATGGCCGATGGCACACCGGTTGATATCGTGTTGAACCCATTGGGTGTTCCGTCTCGTATGAACATTGGTCAGGTGTTGGAAGTGCATTTGGGTTGGGCCGGCAAAGGCTTGGGTCAACGCATCGGCGATATGTTGCAACGTGAAGCTGCCGCAACTGAGATTCGTGGATTCCTTGAGCAGGTTTACAACGGCACGGGCCGCAAAGAAGACTTGGCACAGTTGTCTGACACAGAAGTTCAAGAAATGGCGCAAGAGTTGACGACTGGCGTGCCATTCGCGTCACCGGTGTTTGATGGTGCCACCGAAAAAGAAATCGGTGACATGCTGCAGTTGGCCTATCCGGACGATGTAGCCATGGCTAAGGGATTGACCCCTACTCGCACGCAAGCGCAGTTGTACGACGGACGTACTGGCGATGCGTTTGAGCGCACCACAACAGTGGGTTACATGCATTACTTGAAGTTACATCACTTGGTGGATGACAAGATGCATGCACGTTCTACAGGCCCCTACAGCTTGGTGACCCAACAACCGTTGGGTGGTAAAGCCCAATTCGGTGGTCAGCGTTTTGGTGAGATGGAAGTATGGGCGTTGGAAGCGTATGGCGCTTCTTACGTCTTGCAAGAAATGCTCACAGTGAAGTCCGATGACGTTCAAGGTCGTACCAAAGTGTACGAAAGCATCGTCAAGGGCGAGCACTCTATCGAAGCCGGTATGCCGGAATCGTTCAATGTGTTGGTCAAGGAAATTCGTTCCTTGGGCATCGATATTGAACTTGAGCGTTCTTAATAGATAAGGGAAAGAGTCATATGAAATCGTTACTCGACCTGTTCAAGCAGTTCACTCCCGATGAGCATTTCGATGCCATCAAAATCGGTATGGCATCACCCGAAAAGATCCGTTCGTGGTCTTTCGGTGAGGTGAAGAAGCCAGAAACCATTAACTACCGCACCTTCAAGCCTGAGCGTGATGGTTTGTTCTGCGCCAAGATTTTCGGACCTATCAAGGACTACGAATGCTTGTGTGGCAAGTACAAACGACTCAAGCACCGTGGTGTCATTTGCGAAAAGTGCGGCGTTGAAGTCACACAGACCAAAGTGCGTCGCGAGCGCATGGGCCACATCGATCTGGCTGCTCCTTGCGCCCACATCTGGTTCTTGAAGTCCCTGCCAAGCCGTTTGGGCCTGGTGTTGGATATGACCCTGCGTGATATCGAACGTGTGCTGTACTTTGAAGCATATGTTGTCACGGATCCCGGCATGACTCCGCTGAAGAAATTCAGCATCATGACGGAAGACGATTTCGACGCCAAGTTCAAGGAATACGGCGACGAGTTCCAAGCGAAGATGGGTGCTGAAGGTATCAAGGACTTGCTGCAAAGCATTGATATCGAAGGCTCGATCGAGAAGCTACGCAATGACCTGACCGGTTCCGAGCTCAAGATCAAGAAGAACGCCAAGCGACTTAAAGTATTGGAAGCCTTCAAGAAATCCGGTATCAAGCCCGAGTGGATGGTATTAGACGTGCTGCCCGTGTTGCCACCGGACCTGCGCCCACTGGTTCCTCTGGACGGAGGCCGCTTTGCGACTTCTGATCTAAACGACCTGTACCGCCGCGTGATCAACCGCAACAGTCGTCTGCGCCGTTTGCTGGAACTCAAAGCGCCCGAAATCATTGCACGCAACGAAAAGCGCATGTTGCAAGAAGCCGTGGACAGCCTGCTGGACAATGGCCGTCGCGGTAAAGCAATGACTGGCGCCAATAAGCGTGCACTCAAGTCGTTGGCTGACATGATCAAGGGTAAGTCTGGCCGTTTCCGTCAAAACTTGCTGGGCAAGCGTGTCGATTACTCCGGTCGTTCCGTAATTACCGTCGGCCCAACACTCAAGCTGCACCAATGTGGTCTACCCAAGCTGATGGCCTTGGAACTGTTCAAGCCCTTCATCTTCGCGCGCCTTGAAGCCATGGGCATTGCGACGACCATCAAGGCGGCCAAGAAAGAAGTTGAATCCGGCACACCCGTGGTTTGGGATATTTTGGAAGAGGTCATCAAAGAGCACCCTGTGATGCTGAACCGTGCGCCAACGCTGCACCGTTTGGGCATCCAGGCCTTTGAGCCCATCCTCATCGAAGGCAAAGCCATCCAGTTGCACCCCCTCGTTTGCGCGGCATTCAACGCCGACTTCGATGGTGACCAGATGGCTGTGCACGTGCCGTTGTCCGTTGAGGCGCAAATGGAAGCTCGCACTCTGATGCTGGCATCCAACAACGTGCTGTTCCCCGCCAATGGCGAACCCTCCATTGTTCCCTCGCAAGACGTGGTGCTGGGTTTGTACTACACCACCCGTGACCGTATCAACGGCAAGGGCGAAGGCTTGATTTTTGCCGATACCGGTGAGGTGCAGCGCGCTTTTGACGCCAATGAAGTGGAGCTTAACTCCCGCATCAATGTGCGCTTGACCGAGTACACCAAAGACAAAGATACGGGCGAATTTGTACCGTCTACCAAACTGTGGGAAACCACTGCAGGGCGTGCACTGCTGTCTGAAATTTTGCCAAAAGGACTGCCTTTTTCCAACATCAACAAGGCGTTGAAAAAGAAAGAAATTTCCAAGCTTATCAACGTGTCTTTCCGCAAGTGTGGATTGAAAGAGACCGTGGTATTTGCGGACAAGCTGTTGCAGGCGGGCTTCCGCCTGGCGACAAAGGCGGGCATCTCCATTTGTATCGATGACATGTTGGTGCCGCAAGAAAAGCACGACATCATTGGACGCGCTCAGAAAGAAGTTAAAGAAATCGAACAACAGTACGTGTCCGGTTTAGTGACTGCTGGTGAGCGCTATAACAAGGTCGTCGACATCTGGGGCAAGTCTGGTGATGAAGTCTCCAAGGTAATGATGGCCAAGCTCTCCAAAGAGACTGTTATCGACCGTCATGGCAATGAAGTTGCTCAGGAATCTTTCAACTCCATCTACATGATGGCTGACTCAGGTGCTCGCGGCTCTGCTGCCCAGATTCGCCAGGTTGCCGGTATGCGTGGATTGATGGCCAAGCCGGATGGCTCCATTATTGAAACGCCCATTACCGCCAACTTCCGCGAAGGTTTGAACGTGTTGGAGTACTTCATCTCCACCCACGGTGCGCGTAAAGGCCTGGCCGACACTGCGTTGAAAACTGCTAACTCGGGTTACCTTACCCGTCGTTTGGTAGACGTGACGCAAGACTTGGTTGTGACAGAGCAGGATTGCGGCACCCACAATGGTTACCTGATGCGTGCGATTGTCGAGGGCGGTGAAACCATTGAATCCTTGCGTGATCGCATCTTGGGCCGTTCTGCTGCTGAAGATGTACTGCACCCCGAGACACGCGCCGTGCTGGCAACTGCCGGTGCGATGCTGGACGAAGACTTGATTGAAGAGCTCGAGATCGCTGGCGTGGATGAAGTAAAGGTGCGCACTGCCTTGACCTGCGAAACCCGTTTTGGTATTTGTGCTAGGTGCTACGGACGCGACTTGGGTCGTGGCGGTTTGATCAATGGTGGCGAAGCCGTTGGCGTTATCGCTGCGCAATCTATCGGTGAGCCTGGAACTCAGCTGACCATGCGTACGTTCCACATTGGTGGTGCTGCGTCGCGTGCCGCTATCGCATCCAGCGTCGAAGCTAAATCGAACGGCGCTATCGGTTTCAACGCAACAATGCGATATGTGACCAACAGCAAGAAAGAGCTGGTCGTGATCTCTCGTTCTGGCGAAATCGTCATTCACGACGAGCATGGTCGTGAACGTGAACGTCACAAAGTACCCTATGGTGCTGTGTTGACGGTCAAGGCTGATCAGACCATCAAAGCGGGTGCAATTTTGGCAAATTGGGATCCATTGACCCGCCCCATCATTACTGAGTTCGCCGGTAAGGCACACTTTGAGAATGTTGAAGAAGGCTTAACGGTAGCCAAGCAGGTGGACGAAGTCACTGGCTTGTCCACTCTGGTGGTTATCGACCCCAAGAGACGTGGCGCAGCCAAGGTGGTCCGTCCACAGGTGAAATTGATTGACGCTTCAGGCCATGAAGTGAAGATTCCTGGAACCGATCACTCCGTAACCATTGGATTTCCGATTGGTTCGTTGGTGCAAGTGCGCGACGGTCAAGATGTGGGTCCAGGCGAAGTGCTGGCCCGTATTCCAATCGAAGGCCAAAAGACTCGCGACATTACCGGTGGCCTGCCCCGCGTAGCCGAACTGTTCGAAGCCCGTTCACCCAAAGACAAAGGCGTCCTCGCCGAAGTTACGGGTACGGTCTCCTTCGGCAAGGAAACTAAAGGCAAGGTTCGCTTGCAGATCACTGATCCTGAAGGCAAAGTCTGGGAAGAGTTGGTTCCGAAGGAAAAGAACATCTTGGTGCATGAAGGTCAAGTGGTCAACAAAGGCGAGTCCGTGGTAGACGGCCCCGCCGATCCGCAAGACATCTTGCGTTTGTTGGGCTCTGAAGAGTTGGCTCGCTATATCGTGGACGAAGTCCAGGACGTGTACCGTTTGCAAGGCGTGAAAATCAACGACAAGCACATTGAAGTGATTGTTCGCCAAATGCTGCGCCGCGTCGTGGTCGAAGCTGCAGGTGACTCCAACTACATCAACGGCGAACAAGTAGAGCGCTCTGAAATGCTCAATACCAATGATGCATTGCGCGCCGAAGGCAAGATTCCAGCCGTATTTACCAACCTGTTGTTGGGCATTACCAAGGCATCCTTGTCTACTGACAGCTTTATCAGTGCGGCGTCCTTCCAGGAAACCACGCGCGTGCTGACCGAAGCGGCGATCATGGGCAAGCGCGATGAATTGCGTGGTCTGAAAGAAAACGTGATTGTGGGTCGGTTGATTCCTGCTGGAACTGGCCTCGCTTACCATGAAGCTCGCAAAGTACGCGAAACCATGGACGATGCCGAACGTCGTTCCATTGCCGAAGCAGAAGCGGCCGAGTTGGCTGGGGAGTCCGTTGGCGCGCAAGCCGATGAAGGTGCAGCTGCCCAATAATTGTAGTTTGCTACAATAAAAGTAGCGCCCCAAGCACTCTGCATGAGGGCTTGGGGCGTTTTCGTTATAGCTGCGAAATTAACACCAAGATTCTCGATGACTTATTCATTGCTGATTTGGGCCATGTTTGCCATATCAATTTTTTGGGGTATGGGGGTCTATAACCGCCTGATGCGCATGCGTGCCAAGGGGCTTGAGGCCATGGTTACGCTCGATAGGTACCTATTGCGCTATGACGCGTTGGTCCATGCACATTTAGGGGCTGATATGGACCAAGATGCTTCGGAGTGGAGTGAATTGCAGAAAGCACTGAGTGCGCTCAATCGCGCATGCCAAGGGGTCAGGGTATCACCGCTTGGTGAAGAGGCTGTGCGTATGCTGGCCCTCAGTTACCAGACTCTTCAAGACGCGTGGTCGGATTTGCGAGAATCTCCCGATGACTTAGCTGGTCAGCGGCTGCCAGAGGGATTGCAAGTCGAGTGGGAGCGAATTTCGCAAAAAGTGATGCGAGCACGGAATATTTATCACCAAATAGCGACAGAGTACAACCTTGCCCTCAAGCAGTTCCCCGCTAACCTGTTAGTGCGGGTTGCGGGATTTAAAGCGGCAGGAACCCTATAGGCATGCATGCAAAATAACCTAGAAAAAATCCCATTGTGGCGTCAGCTGCAGGCAACGGCTGCAGTTTTGGTGTCCGTTTGGGACGGCTTATCGGGCACCGTTGCTATCGATGCCGTAGCCTCCAATTTGCGCCCCGGCGTTCAGGCCTTGGCATTTCACGTATGGCGCAATTTGGGTCGAGCCCAGGCGTTGCGTAAACTTTTAGCAAACAAAGCGCCCCCTATGCAGGTAGACGCACTGCTGTGCACGGCACTGGCGTTGGCGTGGAATGCTTCGAACGTATCGTACGACGCATTCACGTTAGTGAACCAAGCTGTGGAAGCTGCAAAGCGTAACCCCCACACGCGCGCCCAAGCTAACTTTGTCAACGCGTGTTTACGTCGGTTTTTGCGTGAACGAGAAACGTTGGTTTCGCTGACCAACTCTGATTTGGTTGCTGTATGGAACCACCCGCGGTGGTGGATTCTCCGCTTGCAAACGGAATACCCCACGTGCTGGGAAGCAATGCTGTCCGCCGCCAACACCCAGGCGCCCTTGACGTTAAGAGTTAATGCTCGTCGCAGTACGCCGAGCGTTTATCTTGGTTTGTTACAAACTGTCGGAATAGAAGCAAAAACCAACGGCCCCTATGGCGTTGACCTCACACAGGCAGTCGCAGTGCAGAGACTGCCAGGGTTTTCTGATGGCATGGTGTCGGTCCAGGACGGTGCAGCTCAAATGGCGGCGCCTTTGTTGCTTCAGGGGCTAGCAGGCCTGAAAGCACCACGGTTGCTGGATGCCTGTGCGGCGCCAGGTGGAAAAACCGGCCACCTGCTTGAGTTGTCAGATGCCCGCATCGTGGCGCTAGACATTGATGCAAAGCGTTGTTTACGAATTTCAGACAATTTGCTTCGAATACAGGTAGATGCGGAAGTACTAGCCGCCGATGCTTCGTATCCCGAACACTGGTGGGACGGTAAGTTGTTTGACGGCATATTGTTAGATGCTCCCTGCACCGCCTCTGGCATCGTCAGGCGGCACCCCGATGTCCGCTGGCTGCGGCGCGAAACAGATGTCGCCCAGCTTGCTCTCCTACAGGCGAAAATACTGCGTGCTTTGTGGCCGTTGTTGCGCCCCGGGGGCGTATTGCTGTTTTGTACTTGCTCTATTTTTCATGCTGAAGGCCAAGATCAGGTAGAAACGTTCCTTGCACACAACACCGACGCTACTTTGCTGCCGTCTCCTGGACATTTGGCACCCCAGAACGGTGCCAAATGGGAAGACGTCCAGGACAATCAAGTCCGTGATCATGATGGTTTCTTTTACGCACTGCTTCAAAAACGCATGGGCTAATCTAGCCAGGTGTTGCGTATTGGTGGGCGCTTTGTTGTTGTGTGTGGGTGGCGCGCACGCGCAAAGCACTGCAGATGCGACCCAGTTCCGGGTAGAGCGCATAGATGACGAGATATTGGTTTCCACTCTCATCCAGTTTGAATTGCCCAGCGCCGTTGAAGAGGCTTTGTTAAAGGGCATTCCCATGGTTTTCGTTGCTGAAGCAGATGTGCTTCGTGAGCGATGGTATTGGTACGATAAAAAAATCGTTTCAACGCAACGCCAAATGCGCCTTGCTTATCAGCCGTTAACACGCAGGTGGCGACTCAATATTAATGCTGGTTTAGGTTCTGTTGTGCCAATGGGTTTGGCACTAAACCAAAGCTTAGATACGTTGGCCCAGGCGCTGTCAGTAATCAAGCGCGTGTCGCGATGGAAGGTCGCTGACATTTCAGAACTTGACCCTGCCGTTAAATACAAAGTTGAGTTTCGATTTCGGTTAGACCTCACGCAGCTGCCCCGACCATTCCAAATCGGTGCGCTGGGTCAGTCTGAATGGGATATTTCTGCGGTGATCACCCAGCCCCTGTCCTTTGAAGTGGCTAAGTGATGCGGGCAAGAGGCACTCGCTCTGCTACTAGTGCTGCGCAAAGTGCCAGAAGAGTCCGGCGCGCCATTACGCTAGGTGCGCTGGCAATGGTAATGATTGGCTTGGTGTTGCTATATATGCTGATGCAGGCCACCAACAACCGTGAACTCTACGAAGCCAACTATGCGAGACTGTTTACCATTAACGTGGCCGTCGCCGCACTGTTGCTCAGTGCCATTGCTTGGGTGGCGTATCGGTTGCGCCTTCGCCTCAAACAGGGGCGGTTTGGCAGTCGCCTACTGGTCAAGCTAGCGACAATTTTTGCGTTGGTGGGTTTTACGCCGGGTTTGCTGATTTATGTCGTCTCTTACCAGTTTGTCTCCAGATCTATTGAAACTTGGTTTGATGTGAAGGTTGAAAGCGCGCTGGAAGCGGGCCTCAATTTGGGCCGGGTTACGCTGGATACGCTGTCCTTAGACTTGGTTTCCAAGTCTCGGCTCGCTGCGTCACAACTCACAGACACGCCAGATTCCGGTATCGGCATTGCACTTGACAGATTGCTCGACCAAACCGGTGCAACCGAGCTGGCCCTATGGAGTGGCTCTGGCAGTTTGCTCGCAAGTGCTGGGCAGCCTCGAATCCAGTTAACGCCAGACAAGCCGGCACCGAGCCAATTTCGAGCGGCGAAGGCGGATCGCTATTTGGCCTGGACTGAAGGTTTGGAAGACACGCCGCAGGGTGTCACACCCAAAGCACGCATCAAGGTCTTGGTGCCGTTGGCAAGTGCGGTACTTGGACTTACAGCAGATACGCGGTACTTGTTGACATCCCGGACACTGCCGCCCAATTTGGTTGCCAATGCGCTTGCGGTCGAAAGTGCCAATCGTGAGTACCAAGAGCGAGCGTTAGCCAGAGAGGGGCTCAAGCGGATGTATATAGGAACACTTACATTGAGTTTGTTCCTTGCCGTATTTGGTGCTGTATTGCTGGCCGTGGTCTTGGGCAACCAAATAGCGCGCCCATTGTTGGTATTGGCTGAAGGCGTCAGCCAAGTGGCTTCTGGCGATTTGACACCAAAATTGTCGATGCAGGGCAGTGACGAGTTGGGTGGACTGACGCGTGCGTTTGCAACCATGACGGCACAGCTTGCCGAGGCACGCAAAACCGTCGAACAAAGCATGGAACAAGTCGATGCCGCGCGCGCCAATTTACAGACCATATTGGACAACTTAACGGCCGGAGTGATTGTGCTTAGTGCACAGGGAGAAATACGATCGTCCAACCCGGGTGCCGACCGAATCCTGAAGGTCGCACTCGCAGCCCATGAGGGGGAACTGTTGAAGGGTATTGCAGGTCTTGAGCAATTTGGAATGGCGGTGCACGAACAATTTAACGACTTCATATCGCGTCGTTCGGAAACAGGGCTTGACCACTGGCAGCACTCATTTGAACTTGGCGCTACCAACGCGCCTCTGCAGAGCCCATTTGATCGTTCAATTACGCTGGTGGCGCGTGGTGCTGAACTGCCGGGTGATGCGCGGCTATTGGTGTTTGACGATATTTCCGAAATCGTGTCCGCACAGCGTGCCCAAGCATGGGGGGAGGTCGCGCGTCGGTTGGCGCATGAAATAAAGAATCCACTCACACCGATTCAGCTGTCAGCGGAGCGCCTTGAAATGAAACTCACTGGCAAGCTTGAAGACAAAGAGCAGGCATTACTTACCAAGTCAGTCAAAACAATCGTTGACCAGGTGGACGCTATGAAGCGGCTTGTCAATGAATTCCGGGACTATGCGCGCCTGCCTGCAGCTCAACTGGCGGCCGTTAGCTTGAACGATTTGATTCAAGATATCGTGCAGCTTTATGACAACGAAGCGGTGAACGCCCCGGTTGCCTTGGAGTTGGATGCCATGGCCCCTGCCATAAGAGGAGACGCGCAGCTGCTGCGGCAAGTCATTCATAACCTGGTACAAAACGCTCAAGACGCCGGTGGAGCAGAGATTACGATACGCACCCAGTGGCTAGAAGCGTCAGACCGTGTGCGTCTCAGTGTGCTTGACAGTGGTAGCGGGTTTGACGAGCAAGTGCTGAAGCGCGCTTTTGAGCCTTATGTCACGACCAAAGCCAAAGGTACTGGATTGGGATTGGCAGTAGTGAAAAAAATTGCAGATGAGCACGGTGCGCGTGTAAACATTAAAAATCGCTTGGACGGCGGCATCGTGGTCGGTGCTCAAGTCTCGTTATCATTACCTACAGACAACGGCACACACAGTTGAGTGCGGCATAAGGCGTTACAGGGGCAATACAAATACCATGGCAAATATTCTGGTTGTAGACGACGAACATGGCATTCGAGATTTGTTGTGGGAAATTCTCAATGACGAGGGACACAATGTGGACCTCGCTGAAAATGCGGCACAAGCACGTGCCGCCAGACTCAATGAACGCCCTGATCTTGTTTTGCTTGATATCTGGATGCCCGACACAGATGGCGTTACCTTGCTCAAGGAATGGTCTTCCACTGGACTGCTGACTATGCCAGTCATCATGATGAGCGGCCACGCAACGATTGACACTGCGGTTGAGGCAACCAAGATAGGCGCATTGGCATTCTTGGAAAAACCGATCACACTGCAAAAACTATTGAAAGCAGTGGAGCAAGGCCTTACACGAGCGAGTTTGAATAAAGCTGCAGCCGCATTTGCGGTTCCACCTGTTACCCATGCCGGTGGAACACCTGACGTAATTAGCGTGCCTTCGGTTTCCCCCTTGGTGTCGATTGCCAGTGCTGGCTTGCAAGCCAATCAAAATTTTGTTTTGGATAAGCCATTGCGCGAAGCGCGTGACGAGTTCGAAAAAGCGTATTTTGAATATCACCTTGCCAAAGAGAATGGCTCAATGACCCGGGTTGCAGAGAAAACCGGCCTTGAGCGTACCCACTTGTATCGCAAGCTAAAGCAATTGGGCGTAGATTTAACGCGGGGCAAACGAACTGTGACTTAAGGCTCTGCTATAATATGAGGCTTAGGCCCGGTAGCTCAGTCGGTAGAGCAGAGGATTGAAAATCCTTGTGTCGGTGGTTCGATTCCGCCCCAGGCCACCAAATGACCATTTCGGTGGTCACCATGCGGGAATAGCTCAGTTGGTAGAGCGATACCTTGCCAAGGTATAGGTCGAGAGTTCGAGCCTCTTTTCCCGCTCCATGGTTTCGATGTAAAAAGCCCATCCATTGCGATGGGCTTTTTGCTTTGTGGCCCCAATCAATTTCAGCGTATTTGAGCCGCAGCAAGCGCAGATGCTTGTGCTTTTAACGCAAATTCGGCCCGCAGCGCGCGCAGCTTTTCTCGCGGATCTTCCTTGATCGTGGTTTGACTTAGCCCCATCTCTGCGATGAAGCGACTGGGCAGCGCAGTGACCAGTTCACGGCCCTTTTTGCGTCGCTTGGTCCAACTGACGGCCAGGCTGCGCTGGGCGCGGGTGATGCCCACGTACATGAGGCGGCGCTCTTCTTGCAAGCGCGTGGCCATTTCATCATTGGCAGCTTCATCGGCTAGTGTTGACCCGCCCAACGATTCGGCACCGTCGCCCATCTTGAATGGCAGCATCCCTTCGGTTACGCCTACCAGTAACACATGGGGCCACTCCAGCCCTTTGGACGCGTGCAAAGTGGATAAGGTGACCACGTTCTGGTCTTTTTCACGCTCTTGAATGGTAGACAGCAATGCAATGGTTTGCGATACCTCCAACAGGTTTTTGACTTCGCTTTCCGTGATGCCCGCCACGTCTTCAATTTGCCCGCCGCAGCGCGCTGCCATCCAATCACAAAACTCCAATACATTGGTCCATTTTGCGGCGGCCACTTTTTCATTTTCCTCGCCGTCGTAGAGGTGTTTTTCGTAGCCAATTTCTTTGAGCCACTCCGCCAAAAAGGCAGTCGCTTTTTCATGCCCCTCGGTATGGCGCGCACGGTACTGCAGGTCGTTCACATAACGACCAAACTCGTGCAAGCTGCCCAGCGCCTTGGCGCTCAATGCTGCAGCCAATGATGACGAAAACAGCGCTTCAAACAGACTGAGTCTGTACTGGCTGGCATACACGCCCAGCGTGCCCAGCGTGGTGTGGCCAATGCCACGCTTGGGCGTGGTCACGGCACGCAGAAATGCTGGGTCGTCGTCGTTGTTGGCCCACAGGCGAAACCATGCGCACAGGTCGCGAATTTCAGCCCGGTCAAAAAAACTCTGCCCGCCCGACACCTTGTACGGAATATTGGCCTTGCGCAGCGCTTTCTCAAACGGCTTCGCCTGGTGGTTGGCCCGGTACAGCACCGCAAAGTCGCGGAATTCTTTGTATTGTGTTCCGCTTTGCGTGCCCTCGGCCCGCAGGCTCTGGATGCGGGCCACGGCGCGCTCGGCTTCGTGTTCTTCGTTGTCGGCATCCACCACGCGGACCGGTTCGCCTTCGCCCAATTCACTGAACAGCGTCTTGGGGTACAGCTTGGGGTTGGGGCCGATGACGTTGTTGGCGGCGCGCAATATGGCGCTGGTAGAGCGGTAGTTTTGCTCCAGCGTGATGACTTTGAGTGTTGGGAAGTCGACGGGCAGCTTTTTCAGGTTGTCCAGCGTGGCGCCGCGCCAGCCATAAATGCTTTGGTCATCGTCCCCCACGGCGGTAAAGCGTGCGCCGCTGGCCGGGTTACCGCCCGCTAGCAGTTTGAGCATTTCGTACTGTGTGGCATTGGTGTCCTGGTACTCGTCTACCAAGATATGGCCCATCAGCCCTTGCCAGCGTTGCCTGACTTGCTCATGATTTTGTAGCAGCTTGAGCGGCAGACTGATCAGGTCGTCAAAGTCCACGCTCTGGTAAGCGGTCAGCCTCTCTTCGTAGCGGCCCATCACCGTGGCAATGATGCGTTCGTTGTCGTTAGCGGCCAGCGCCAGCGCTTGTGCTGCATTCAGCCCCGCACTTTTCCAGCCGCTGATGGCCCATTGCCACTGGCGGGCCGTAGCCGCGTCCACTGTGCCGCCAGCGTCTTTCAGGATGCTGGTGACATCGTCGGTGTCCAAAATGGAGAACGCCGATTTCAGTCCCAGCGCGCTGCCGTCCTGACGCAGCATGCGCACGCCTAGCGCGTGAAAAGTGCAGATCAACACGTCTTTGGCTGCCCTGCCAATCAAACCCTTGGCACGCTCGCGCATCTCGGCGGCGGCTTTGTTGGTAAAGGTGATGGCGGCAATGCGGTTGGCGGGCATGCCGCTCTGGATCAGGCGGCCAATTTTGTGGGTGATGACCCGCGTTTTGCCCGAACCGGCCCCGGCCAATACCAGACAGGGGCCGTGGAGGTAGTTCACGGCTTCTTGCTGGGCCGGGTTCATGTTGTGGTTGGCGGGGGCAGCGGAGGGCGAAGTGGACGACATGCAGACAGTAATTCAAAGGAGCGGGCCATCTTAACGGGTGAGCTTGTTACACGCGACAATCGCACGGTGCTGCAAATTCTCTACGTTACCTTTCCGTTCTTCGCCCTGGTGCTTTGCGGCTACCTGGCGGCGCGCCGGGGCATGTTGCCTTTGGCTGCCATCCCCGGTTTGAACGGCTTCGTGCTGTTTTTCGCGTTGCCTTGCATGCTGTATCGCTTTGGTGCCAGCACCCCCATCGCCCAGTTGCTGGACCCGAGCGTGGCGCTCACCTACCTGCTGTGCGCGCTGATCATGGTGGCATTTGTGGTGGCAGTGACGTTGCATGGCCCTGGACAAGGGCGCATAGGCTGGAACGATGCCGCCTTTGGCGCGCTGGTGGGGGCCTTCCCCAACACCGGCTTCATGGGCGTGCCGCTGCTGGTCGCGCTGCTGGGTGCCCAAGCGGCGGGCCCGGCCATCGTTACCATTCTGGTGGACATGGTGGTCACTTCGTCGCTGTGCATCGCCCTGTCCCGCTTGGGCGAAACCGGTGGCGTGTCAGCCGGGCAGGCTGCCAAAAACGCGCTTAAAGGCGTGGCGACCAACCCAATGCCTTGGTCGATTTTGCTGGGCGCATTGGCGTCTGCGCTGCAAATTGAGTTGCCCAAGCCTGTGGGAACCACTGTCGGCATGCTGGCCGATGCTGCTTCGCCAGTGGCGCTTTTCACCATCGGCGCAGTGTTGGCGCGCTCACAGATCATGGCGCTTGAGGACAAGGTTCACGAAGTGCACTGGCAGGAATACGTGCCTGTGGCGCTCATCAAGCTGTTTTTGCACCCGCTGCTGGTCTTGCTGGTGGGTGCCGCAGCGGTGGAGCTGGGCGTGCAGATCGACAAGTTCGCGCTGATGGTGCTGGTGCTGTTGGCCGCGCTGCCCAGTGCCAGCAATGTGTCGCTCTTGGCCGAACGCTTTGGGGCAGACAACGGGCGTATTGCCCGCATCATTCTGGTGTCGACCGCCGCCGCATTTTTTACCTTCTCGGGTGCCGTTGCTTTGATGACGGGGTACTGAAATTCTTTCAATTTGCTACAATTTTTGTAGCTTTTTACGCAACATACACGGGGGCTAGCAGGCCATGGAATCACTAAAACACTTCTTGAGCGCGTTCTTCAGCTTCAAAGCCTACGTCATGCTGCCGGTCATTATTTTCATGATCGCGCTGGCGGTGCGCCTTCCGCTCAAGCGGGCATTGCTCAGCACCGTGTCGCTGGCCGCGGGCTTTGCCGGGGTGTTCATCGCATTCAACTTCTTTGTGACCAATATCAGCCCGGCGGTGCAGCAGCTCTCACAGGTGCGCGGGCTCAACTTTCCGGTGCTGGACGTGGGTTGGCCCCCGCTGGCGGCCATTACCTGGGCCTCGCCGCTGGCGGCCATTTCCATCCCCATGGTGTTGATTGCCAACTTGCTGATGCTGGCCACCGGCCTGACCCGCACCATTTATATCGACATCTGGAACTACTGGCACTTTGCGATGATTGGCGCGCTCGTGCTGGCTCTCTCGGGCAGCATGTGGCTGGGCCTGAGCGCCACGCTGCTGATTGCCATCTACTGCTTCAAGCTCACTGAATGGACCGCGCCCGATGTAGAGCGCGAAATGGGCCTCAAGGGTATTTCGGCATCGCCTGTGTCGGTCAACGGTATCGTGCCCTACAGCGCCTGCGTGGACTGGCTGATTGACCGCATTCCGGTGCTCAATAAAATCAACTACAACCCCGAAGCCAGCCACCAAGCAGATGGAGACGTGGAGAGCAACAGCCTGCTAGACCTGCTGCGCGAGCCCATGGTGATTGGGTTGCTAATGGGCCTGGCGCTGGCCCTGGCCGCTGACTACGATGTCCGCGCCACGCTGGAAATGGCGGTCCACATTGCGGCCGTGATGTTTTTGTTGCCCAAAAGCGCGGGCCTGATTGGCGAGGCCATGATTCCCATCACCAACGCCCTGCGCAGCCAAGTAGAGCGCGTGTTTCCGCAGCGCAAAAACCTCATCGTGGCGCTGGACACCGGCTTCCTGATGGGCCACAAGTCGGTCATCATGACCGGGTTGATTCTCATGGGCCTGGCCATTGGCATTGCACTGGTGTTGCCCGGCAACCGGGTGCTGCCGCTGGGTGATTTGCCTAACCTTATTTCCGTCATGTCGATCTCGGTGTTGATGTTTCGCGGCAATGTGTTCCGCGCGGTGCTGGCGGGCATTCCGGTCATCATCACGTTCCTGCTGATCTCGTCCAGCATGGCGCCATTGTTCACCGATCTGGCGCGCAAAACACCATCATTCAACATGGACGGGTTAGGGCTCATTACCGCATTTACCGATGGCGGGCACCAGGTGCGGTTTTTGATCTTTCACCTGTACCAAGGGGAACTTTGGGCGTTTGGTTTGCTGGCCGTGCTGCTGGCGGCCATGGTTTTCACCAAAAAGCGCTTTGAGGCAAACGCAGCGGACTTACAGGGGCGCGCTAGTCCGAAAACCTAGTGCGAAAACTTAGCGGGTAATGACGCACAGCACACTGCAGGGAGCCCGCTCGATCATCGCACTGGAGGTGGAGCCCCGCCACCAGCGGGCGGCCCAACTGTCCAAGTGTTTGTGGCCCACCACAATCAGGTTGGCTTGCACTTTGCTCGCAAACAGGGATATCTGCTCGACAGACTCGCCAGTGACCACTTCACCGCGCGCTTCAAACCCCGCCTCTGCCAGCTGACGCAGACCATCGGCCAAAATGGCTTTGAATCGTTCGCGGTCGTGCGACTCCACGCGCGGATCGCTGAACGCGCCGTCCAGCGCCCCATAGTTCATGGACATGTCTGGCATCACTGCCACCAGCCACAGCTGGGCATGGCCCCACTGCGCCAAGTCCTTGCATTCCAGCAACGCTTGTTGTCCCGACTCGGATCCGTCATACGCCAGCACGATGCACTTGTACATGTCAGCCACCTTCGCAGAGTTCAAGGGCAGAGAATAGTGAACAACGCCCCAGATAGCAAGGTCAATCAGCTAGCGTACCACCCAGGCGTTGGCTGCCGCAATATCGCGGAACAATTGGGTTTGGTGCAGGGTCAGTCGGGCCGCGATCGTGGTGCACATGCGCTGCTGGATGTCAGCATTCAGGGTCACGATGGCCACTTTGATACGCGGGTTGCTCTGAAACGATCCGATGCGAATAGCGCGGATGTCATTCAGCGCGTCTTGTGAAAACTGGGTGTCTTCGGCAGCCAAGTAGTCAGACACCTCGTACCGCAGGCGCGCAAAGCGCATGTCAGATGCCACTTCCACCACAGACTGCAGTAATTCAGCGCCGGTAACTACGCCGCTAAATTGTTTGTAGACCCCTTCGGGCTCCCAGCTCAATAAGTAAGGCATTTACCATTCTCCGGAACATGTGTCGACCGTTAAGCTTACCCGCAGTTAAATCGCCAGCGGGTCCAAATCAATCGCCCATCGAATTAGGTTCGTGCACAAAAGGCTAGAGTGGGTTTGGTTTCAGTGCATTTGTTAAGAAGTCGCTGAACAATCGCACCCGGGCTGGCATCAGGCGCGAGGGCGTGAGCAGCGTTAAGGGCACGGGGTGCATAGCCCACTCGGGAAGTACGCGAACCAGACTACCCAGGCGCAAGTCGCTTTGCACCATGGCCACGTCCATGACCCCGATACCGGCCCCCAGGAGCGCCAGTTTACGGATCATTGCAACACTGTTGGCAGTAAAACGCCCGTGGACCTGAACTTCTTGTGTGTCGCCAAGCGCGTCTTGCAGACGTGACCCGTTGGCGTGAAGTGTCCAGGAGGAATCTCTGGATCTACCCCGCATACGAATGCATTGGTGGGACATCAAATCGGAAGGCAACTCCAGTTCAGGAGCTACTGCCAGATATTCAGGTGCCGCAAAAAGGCCCAATTGGAGGTTGGCAATGTGGCGACCCACCAGCGCCGAGTCCTGCAGTCCACCAATGCGCAATGCTGCATCAAAGCTCTCGCCAACCAAATCTACCCGTCGCACGGTTAGATCAAGATCCACGTTGACGTCTGGGTACAAATGCGTAAATTCTTTCAGAATTGGTGGCAGGTACAAGGTTGCAAAGTCTGGCGAACAACTCAAGCGCAAGGTTCCCCGCGCCTGGGTGACACTTTGTGAAAGATCTTCATGCGCGATCTTTGCCTCTTCGACCAAGTGTGCGCACTTTGCAAAATAGGTGGCTCCGGCCTGCGTTAACTCCACGCGGCGCGTGGTGCGGTTAAGCAAACGCAGTCCTATTTCTTTCTCTAGAACACTTATGCGCCTGGAAAGGGTGGAAGCAGGCATATCAAGATTCCGGGCTGCTTTGCTGAAGTTGCGTGTGTTCACAACTTCAACAAACAAAGCCATATCACGCAAGTGGTGCATATTTGCTCCTATTAATCCATCAGTGGAATAGTAAATTCAAATTTGTCTATTTATCTTTAATAGTGGAACAAATAGAGTTGAACCTTCTATAACGAAACCCAGGATTCAGCATGACATCACCCACACGTCGCGCATTTTTTGCGGGCTCGGTGGCCACAGCCGCCGTGGCCACTTCTGCGCTAGGCACCGCAGTGATGCTGGGCGCATCGCCAGCACAGGCAGCTAACCCGAAGAACAAGTCGTAGGCGCAACACGCGCTCTGGCGCGCATGGCAGTGGACTACAACATGCCATTGGTACTGACAACCACGATGGAAGACATGGTGGGCTCCACCATTGACGACTTGCAAAAGCTCGCGCCGCAAGCCTATGCCAATCGCTACAAGCGCGGCGGTCAACTCAGTTGCTGGGATGACGCTGCGCTTACCAGCGGCGTGAAGGCGTTGAAGCGAAAGAACATCATCCTCGCCGGGCTCACCACGGATATATGTGCATTTTGGGCATGCTACTACGCGCTGCGCCTGGGCTACAACGTGATGTTGGTCGCAGATGCTTGCGGGTCATTAACCGAACTGGCAGACCGGCTCACGTTCGACAGACTGCGGGATATGGGGGTCACGGTCTGTGGCATCAATCAGGCACAAACAGAATTGGTCAATAACTTCGGAACGCCCGAAGGACAAAAGGCCATGAAGATCAATATGGAAGAAATCATTTCGCGCTTGGCGAAGTAATCCTTAGAAACCGAGGTCAAGAATCATGAAACGCAAAGTTATCCCCATTGAGCACGGTCCTTCACACGGTCCTATTACACGTTTGATCAGTCCTTCAGATCTGGGCGAGCAGCTCAAGCCGTTCATTTTTCTTGACTTCTTCAACGCCACTATTCAACCGGGCTTTGGATTTCCCATGCATCCGCATTCAGGTATCGCAACGCTCACCTGGCAGCCGGGCACAGATGTCGCTTACGAAGACACGACTGGACAGAAAGGCACACTAAAAGCAGGTGGTCTAGAGTGGATGAATTCTGGTGGTGGCGCATGGCACAAAGCCACGTTGCTGGGCAGCGGTAAAGCTACCGGCTTTCAATTGTGGGTTGCCATGCCGCCTGGCATCGAAAACGGACCTTCCCAAGGGCACTACATTGCGCCTGAAGAGGTCCCTGAATTGGTGGTTGATGGCGGCAAAGTCAAAGTTCTCCTGGGTGCGATCGACCACGCAAGCGGAAAAGCCCTAAGCCCAATTGCCTCACACCAAAACATGAACTACTTGGTAGTCATGCTCGAAGCGAACGCCACGTGGTCTTACACACCGCCGTCTGACCACGATGTAGCGTTTGCGGTGGGCTTTTCAGGAAAAAGTGCCGTCAACGACGTTTCTTTAGGTGGTGGTTTGGCTGTTATGGAAGGAAGCGGTGCAATGGAAATCACTGCGGGCGATTTGGGCGGGCAAATACTTATCGGCTCTGCCGCCAAGCACAACCATGCGTTGGTTTTGGGTAGCAGCTCGGTACACACCAGCGTTGATGCACTGCGGGCTGGAATCAGTACGATTCAAGCCATCGGGAACGCATTGCAGGCTAGTGGCCGTTTGCGTTAAGGTTGCCTGCAACTTCTCAACTTGGAGTCCCCATGCCCCTGGAAAACGCCGTTGGCACACCCGTAGGATTTAACACGCCATGAACAAGAACCGCCTCGAAGCCTTTAGCGATGGTGTCATCGCCATCATCATCACCATCATGGTGCTGGAATTCAAAGTGCCCCACGGAGAGGCCTTGGCCGACCTGCTGCCGCTGTGGCCGGTGTTTCTGAGTTATGTGCTCAGCTTTGTGAATGTGGGCATTTACTGGAACAACCACCATCACTTGATGCACGCCGTCAAGAAGGTGAACGGTGCCGTGCTGTGGGCCAACCTGAATTTGTTGTTCTGGCTCTCCCTGATGCCATTCGCCACCGCATGGATGGGTGAAAACCATTTTGCCGCCATGCCGGTGGTGGTGTACTGCATCGACCTGTGCTTGTGCGCAGCGGCGTACACCTTTTTGCAGTCGCGGATCATCCAGCTCGAAGGCGAGCAGTCGGTATTGCAGCAAGCCTTGGGCAGGGATGTCAAAGGCAAGATTTCTTTGGCGAGCTACGTATTAGCCATTCCTCTGGCGTTGTCTGGCCTGCCTTGGTTGTCGGGGCTGCTGGTGGGGTTGGTGGCCTGCATCTGGTTTATTCCAGACCGGCGGATTGAGAAAAAGCTGAATTTAGAACCGTGAAAATGCTACGGTTTTAGTAGCTGCCTGCGCATACTGTACGGGGGCTACAGCGTGATTTGGCTTGAAATATGCCCTAAATAGCCAGTGGGTCCACATCAATCGCCCAGCGGATCAGACCCTTGCAGTGGGGCTGGCTGCGGGTGGCGTGCAGCACGTTGTGCCAGCCACTTAAAAACTGCTGTAGCGCCGCGCGCGACGGGCTTTCCACCAGCATCTGGGCCCGCTCGATATTGGCCACGCGCTGAATAGTCATCGGCACGGCGGGATACAGCGTGATTTGTTGCAGCACCTCCGCCCAGCCGTCCCACTGCGCCATGTCGTTCAACGCACCGTCGCGCGAAAGGTTTAGAAAAGCCTGCGCGGCCTCTTGCGTGCGCGCGTCCGCACGGACCAAAGCCTGCGCGCTGAACGGTGGCATAGCCGCCTGCTGGCGCTCTAGGAGCTGCTGCTGGGCAAACGCGGGGTAGTCGTGGCGCTTGAGCGCGGCGTACAGCGGGTGCCCAGGCTGAAAGGTTTGAATCCACACCTCGCTTTGCGCGCCCAGCGCGGCGTCGCGGCCCGAGCGGCCTGCGGCTTGCATCAATAGGCTGAACAGGCGCTCGGGCGCGCGAAAGTCGCTGCTGAACAGCGCGCCGTCGGGATTGACGGCCGCCACCAGCGTGATACGGCGAAAGTCGTGGCCCTTGGCAATCATTTGCGTGCCCACCAGCACGTCCACATCCCCCGCATGCACGGCGGCGAGTTGTTCTTCTAAAGCCCCTTTGAGTTTGGTGCTGTCGGCGTCGATACGCGCAATGCGCAGCGGCACGCCTTCGGGGCAATCGGCGGTGACGGAGCCCGCGCGTTTGACATCGGCCAGCAGCTCGGCCAGCTGTTCTTCCAGCTGCTCGGTGCCACGGCCGATGGGGGCAATGTCGGGGTTGCCGCAGGCCGGGCAGGCGCGGGGCACGCGCTCGGTAAAGCCGCAGTGGTGGCAGCGCAGGGTGCGGTCAATTTTGTGGAACACCCTAAAGGCGCTGCAGTGCGGGCATTCGCTCTTCCAGCCGCAATCGGCACAGTGCAGCACCGGGGCGTAGCCGCGCCGATTCAAAAACACCATGCACTGCTCGCCACGCGCCACGCGCACCTTGATGGCGTCAATCAGCGGCAACGAGAACACCGCCTTGCGCGGCTGGTGGTTCATGTCCACGCGGCGCACCAGCGGCAGGCCTGCAGGTGTGCCCGCAGTGGTGCGCATGGCTTCTTGTGCCGTGGGGGTGGCAGACGGCGTGGTCGCGGGCGTGCCAATGCGACTGGGCATGTGCAGGCGCAGGTAGCGCCCGCCCTGGTCCGCCGGGCGGCTATGGTGCCAGCTTTCCAGCGAGGGCGTGGCCGAGCCCAGTAGCACCTTGGCACCGTCCAGCTTGCCCCGGTACACCGCCAGGTCGCGCGCGGAGTAGCGCGCGCCCTCCGAGCTTTTGTAGCTGGGGTCGTGTTCTTCGTCCACCACGATCATGCGTAGTTTGGGCAGACTGGCAAACACCGCCATGCGCGTGCCCAGCACAATGCGCGCCACGCCGCTGTGTGCGGCCAGCCAGCTTTTCAGGCGCTGCGGGTTGGTCATGCCGCTGTGCAGGCTGACCACCGCGTGCTCGCCATACAGCGGCACAAATCGGGCCTTGAAGCGCTCCTCTAACTGTGGCGTGAGGTTGATCTCGGGCACCATTACCAAGACTTGTGCGTCGGGGTCAGCGGCCAGCGCCTGTTGTACGCAGTGCAGGTAGACCTCGGTTTTGCCGCTGCCCGTAGCACCGAATAACAAAAACGGGCCCACGTGGGCGTCTATCTGCGCCACCACCGCCTGTTGCTCCGGAGTCAGCGCCAGCGGTGCCACGGTCACGCCGCCCGTATCCGCCACCGGTTTGGCGCGCTTGAGGCGGCGCTGCATTTGCGTTGGCGATAGCTCACGCAGCTGCGGGGGCAGGGCGGCCAGGGCCACCTCGCCCACCGAGTGCTGGTAGTAGCTTGCCGCAAACGTCACCAACTGCTGCCACGCCGGGCTGACCGGGGCAATGCCCTCCAGCGCACCCGCCACAGCGCGGATTTTTTCAGGGTCAAACTCGCCGGTGGCCTC
>JBEGPS010000050.1:0-3571 GCA_041181325.1 Pseudomonadota bacterium | reverse complement strand
GGATCAGGTAGCGGCACATAAAAGTGCCTATCAAATAAGCCAACGACATACCCAGCATCACCAGCCCATACTGTGTGGGGCTCAAGCCCAGCACCCGAATAAACACAAACGACGACGACGCTAAAAACGTCACCAAGCCGCCGTAAGAGAGCGCCGACAGCAGCGAAAAAGTAACGAATACGGGGTTAGACACAATCGCACGCCAAGTGCGTACCAAGGCCAAAGGCTCCAGCGCACGCGGGTTACGCTGGGGTGCGCTTTCTTCAAACCTCCACACCACCACTGCCAACGTGGCCGCACCAAAAACTGCCAGCGCCAGCAGGGCTACATGCCAGCTCCATACTGCAGTCAGCAGCCCGCCCAGCGGCGCGCACAGGCAGGCAATCACACCCAAACCGCTCAGGCCCTTGGACATTACGGTGGCCCCTTGAGCGGGCTGGTACAGGTCGCGCACGATGGCGCGCGCGCACATCACCCCTGCGCCCATGGCCGCGCCTTGCAAAATGCGCCACACCACCAATGTGGCAATGTTGGGCGACAGAGCACTGCCAATCGACGCCACCACATAGGCCAACATGCCCACCAGCAAAATGGGGCGCCGTCCAAACCGGTCTGACAGCGGCCCCCATACCAGCTGCGATATGCCAAACGCCAGCAGCAAAGCGCTCAGCGTCAACTGGGTTTGCCCCATGCTGGCTCCCAACTCTTGCGACAAATCGGGCAGCGCTGGCAAATACAAATCGGTGGTGACCGGTTGCAGCCCCAACAACAGTGCCAAGCAAAGCACCACCAGGTTAGGTGACATAGCGGTGGCGTGCGCGGGTGTGTTCATGCCCGGTGCGCCGTGCGGCGCAGTAAAACCACCAGGCCCAAGGCAGCAATGGTGAGCCCCACAATCAGCGCCAACCAAAAACCTGCCGCGCCCATGGGCTCCTGCTGCCAAGGTAACCAGGCCGGGGCCAGGCCCAGCGCGTAGCCCAGGGGCAAAGAGACAAGCCAAAACGCCGTGAGGTGAATCACCATGGGCATGCGCGTCACTTTGTAGCCGCGAATGGCACAGGCTGTTACTACCTGCGTGGCATCCGACAGTTGAAACACAGCCGCCAAAAACATCAGGTGGGCCGCCAGCGTGGCCACCGCTGCGTCGTTGGTATAGGCCCCGGCAATGTGCGTGTTGAACAGCGCCATGCCCAAGGCCGAAAAAACTGCAAGCACCAGTGCCAGGTTCACACCCACCCAGGCCCGAAAGCGCGCCAGCGCCGGGTCTGCTGCACCCAGCCCTTGCCCCACGCGGGTCAGCACGGCAAGCCCCAGGCTCAGCGGCACCATAAACACCAGCGAGGTGAAGTTCAGCGCAATTTGGTGGGCGGCAATCTCTGCGCTGCCAAACTTGGCAATCAACAGTGCGATGAGCCCGAATGCGCTGGTCTCTGCAAAATACGTCACGCCTATGGGCAAGCCCAGGTGCAACAAATGCCGCAGCTTGGGCCAGTGCGGCGCCTCGTAAGTGTCAAACGGCCAGGTCGCGCGGTAGGCACTAGAACGACGCATCCACCAGAGCAGGCAACCCAAGTTAAACCACACACACAACAAGGTAGCCCAGGCACAGCCCAGGCCGCCCAGTTTGGGGAAACCCCAGTGGCCAAACACCAGCAACCAATTCACCAGCCCATTGAGCAGCAGTGCGCCCAGCGCAATCGCCATCAAGGGTTTGGTCTGGTTGATGCTGGTGCTATAGCCGTATAGCACGCGGTAGCAGGTAAAGGCTGGAAGCGCCAAGCTGGTGATAAGCACAAAGTCCAGTGCAAGGCTGCGCACATTGGGCTCAATCGCCATGGTGTGAAACACTTGCGCTGCCACGTTGGCCACCAACATGGCGATAAAGCCCACGCCCAGTGCCTTCCACAACCCTTGGCGCACCACATGCGGCACGCGGTCAAACTCTTGGGCGCCCACATGGTGGGCCACCAGCGGGCTGACCGACATCATCACGCCCATGAGGGTGATGATGACGATGTTCCAAATGCTCACCCCCAAAGACACACCGGCCAAGTCGTCAGCAGAGGCGTGTCCCGCCATCGCCACATCCACCACCGCCATGCCCACGTTGGCCAGCTGCCCGACCAAAATAGGCCAAGTCAACAGCCACAACGCACTAAGCTCAGTGGTGATGCGCTGCCGACGGTTACGGGCGTTGGGGAGGGGAACTGTGGCAAGCATGAGTTGCCTATTTTAGAGGGCGGTTTGCTTTATCTTTGGCGTCGAAATTAGCGGTCCAACCAAGCTTTGCGCTCAGGTTCTGCCAACTTTTCAATGGCATAGCGCAGCATCGTGCGCGGCATAGCGCTGTGGTGTTTGTGCAAGAACGCGCGCAGCACGGCCTCATCGCGTTTGCCTACTTCGCGCAGCATCCAGCCGCAGGCTTTATGCATCAAGTCATGCGGGTCGGCAAGCAAGCTTTCGCACAGGGCCAAGGTGTCCGCATAGTCGTTTGCCCGGATGAACGCGAAGGTGGACAGCACCGCGATACGCCGGTCCCACAGCACATTCGATTGGGCCAGGCCAGCCAGTACGGTGCGGTCGCGTTGCAGCAAGTAGGGGCCGCTAATAAATGGCGCAGAGCTGTCCACCAGGTTCCAGTTGTTCACGCGGCTGCGCTGGGCCATATAGGTTTGGTAGACAGCTTCTTGCGTGGCGGCATCGCCTTTCTCAAAGCGCCGCACCAAGATGGCCAATGCCATCAGGCGGGCTTCGTTGTAGGGTGATCGCAGCAGCGCCACACAAGCTGGCAGTGACAAAGTGTTGAACTGGCGTGCCACCTCGCGCACTTGTGGCACGCGGATGCCATAAAAAAGGTCACCTTCGCCGTATTCACCTGGGCCGGTTTTGAAATACGCAGCTGCGGTGGTGGCCTTGCCGGGGTGGGCCAAGGCGCGCAGTGCGGCTTCTGCAATGGCTGCCTCAGTGGCCACTAGCGTCCCCGTAAAAACAAGCTGTCCAGCTCTTTAAGTGTGAGCTGTCGCCAGGTGGGGCGGCCATGGTTGCACTGGTCGCTGCGGTCGGTAGCCTCCATGTCACGCAGCAGGGCGTTCATTTCTTCCAGCGTGAGCTTGCGATTGGCGCGTACTGCGCCGTGGCAGGCCATGGTGCCCAAGATTTCGTTTTGTGCGCGCTGGATGACGGTGCTGGCGTCGTGCTGGGCCAGTTCGGCCAGCACGCTGCGCGCCAGCTCTACGGCGTCGCCTTTCGCTAAAGTGGTGGGCACGGCGCGCACAGCCAGGGTTTTGGGTGAGAAGGGGCTGATTTCCAAGCCCAAGGTATTGAGTGTGGCGACGTGGGCCTCGGCGGTGGCGACTTCATCAGGAGTGGCGGCAAAGGTGGCGGGTATAAGCAGGGGCTGGCTGGAAAGCGGGTGCACTGATCCGTCGGGGGCGGTGAGGGTGAGCTGGTTTTTCAGGCGCTCATAGACGATGCGTTCGTGGGCTGCGTGCATGTCCACGATGATCAGGCCTTGGTGGTTTTCGGCCAGGATGTAGACGCCTTGCAACTGAGCGATGGCTCTTCCTAGCGG
>JBEGPS010000049.1:0-6329 GCA_041181325.1 Pseudomonadota bacterium | reverse complement strand
CGCAAGCCGGCCCACGTGCGAATAGGCCTGCGAATTTCAAGCGTGGTCATGGTTTGAATGCGGTCAATTGCCATGGCAATGTCTAATTCCTCTGGTTGCACATCGTGTGGTGCTACAGGATCTGCGTTGGCTGGCGATCCTAGAAGTTTGCCTGCATCGGGTTTGATGTACCAACTCTCGTCAATGCCGATTGCCATTGGCCATGCGCCACAATTCAAGCCTGTTGGCGGCTCAAAAATCAAAGCAGATCTTCGTTTGGGGACAAGTCCAATAGGAAGCACGCCAGCCAGTGCAGCGACTGCATCAGCCCAAGCGCCAGCAGCATTGATCAGCACGCGAGCTTCGTATTGGTGGCCACCAGCCTGCACTTGCCAGACTTGACCGCTGCGCTTGATTTGAGTGACTTGGGCATCGCAAATCAGTTGAGCGCCATTTTTTTTTGCGCCACGCAAATAACCTTGATGAATGCTGTGGACATCCATGTCAGACGCGTCGGGTTCGTAGATGCCACCCAGAATTTTCTCTGACCTCAGAACGGGCACATATTCGCAGGCCTCTTGCGTATTGAGCAAGCGTCCGTTTTGCGTCACTTGACGCAAAACGTCCCAATGGGCGCTAAGCATTTCATCTTGCCCATGTTCAGCCACCATCATGGCGCCTCTGGGGGTTAAAAGTGGATGATCTGAAAAGTCAACTGGAGGCGCTTGCAAAAAAGCCCGACTTGCCATGGTCAAGGCCCGAACTTGCGGTGTGCCGTAACTCTCCATGAACAATGCGGCCGAACGCCCCGTTGAGTGGTAGCCCGGTTGAGACTCTTGCTCAAGCAATAAAACCTGGGCGTTTCGAGAAAGCCAATAGGCCGTGGAGGCCGCAGCAATGCCACCACCAATGATGAGAAACTCAGTCGTTTGATTCATTGTTGATGGCTTGTATCAAGGATGAGGCCCCCAAGGCGCAGCCAGCATCAACTGAACGTTCTGAGCATGAATGAGAGGTCGAATTTGTTTAGCGAAAGCTATGAAGGATTCGTTAGCGAAAAGCCTTGCCCAAAAGTCTCGTCGATCGGCGTCGTTGTCAAAGCGCCATAGATGAATGAGTTGGTGCAGATCGCCTGTATCGCTCACAAAATAACCAATCAGTTTGTTGTCAAAACCCCCAGCACTCAAGGCGGGCCAGCCCAGAGTTGAGTAAAGTTGCTTGACCTGTTGCATCTCCCCGACTTTGACATCGTAAGTGCGTTTTTCGTAAATAATTGTCATTGAATGGACTCCTAGTGATTAATCTTTTGAGTTGGCTGGAAGTGGTTGGTGGCAACAATCTGGAACGAATCAGTTGGTATCAAACGGAAAGTCAGCCAAAAGTACTTGATATTCAGGTTCGTTGTCTATTTGCATAGTCTCTAAAAATCTAACTACTGCGTTGTAAAAAGAAATAATCAAAACGAGATCGGTCAGAGATTCGTTGTCAAGATGTGCTTTAAGGACTTCAAATGTGGAATCTGTTGCTGCGAAACCTTGAGTCATTTCTCGCGCAGCACGTAATACTGCTTGAGTAAGCACATCAAGGCTGGTGGCGTGACCTTTTGTTTCTTCGGCAACGGCACGAATATCTTCATCACTTACACCAAAGTCTCTGCTGATTTTAATGTGATGCGTGTACTCGTAAACGCAACGAGTCATATATCCAACTTGCAAAATAGCCATTTCCCGCAGTCGAGGATTTAAGGGGCTTTCGTGCCTAATGTAGTGCCCCATGGTGTGGAAGGCGGTGGCGCCTTTGGGGCTTTGACTCATCAATCGCAATAAGTTGATATTTCGCTTAAGCAGGTGCTTGTGCTCTGGTGCCAAATCTGTCACGTCGAGGTAAGGAAGTCGCGCCATAGGGTAGTGCCTGGTTATTACTGGTTGAAGAAAATTAGATTGCAATCTATCATGTTGAAAAAATCAACCAGATGTCAAGAGTATTTCTCGACAGTTGTATCGGAGACAAATTCATGCATCGTCATTTAATGGCCCTTAGCTTGGCATGCTTTAGCTTTTTTTCAATCCAAGCATCAGCCCAAGAATTTCCAAATAAAACAATACGAATCATTAACCCGTTTCCTGGCGGGCCTACTGATAGCTTTGCACGTTTAATAGCTTCCAAACTGCAGTCTGGATTAAAACAGGCCGTCATCGTCGAAGCAAAACCTGGGGCAGGCGGCACGATTGCTGTAGCAGCTGCAGCAAAGGCAATTCCTGACGGATACACCCTGTTAATCACTTCTGCTTCAACACAAATTGTTCAGCCAGTTGTTCGAAAATCCATCCCATATGACGCAGAAAAAGATTTCATGCCAATTATGGCCACTGGTGGTTCAGCCTCTGTCATCGTGGTTCATCCCTCACTCCCTGTCAAAAATCTACGCGAATTTATTGACTATGCACGTGCTAATCCAGAAATGGTTTCATACGGATCTTCTGGGAATGGAACAGCTCTGCATTTAGCAGGTGAGGTATTTGCGAGTATTGCCGGCGTTAAGTTGCAACACATACCTTACAAAACTGCTGCCCAATCGATGACTGATTTATTGGGAGGGCAAGTCAAAGCCATGTTTGATTCTCCAAATAATTCCTCGCCTCAAATTAAAAATGGAAAAGTTAAAGGCTTGGCCGTTATGGGGCCCGAACGCCTGTCTGTTATTCCTGATGTCCCTACAACGGCAGAACTAGGTATGCCAACCATGAGATTTACAAATTGGCTTGGTGTTTACGCTCCCGCTGGCACGCCGCCAGAAATTGTTGAGCGCATGATTAAAATTCTTAAACCGGCTATGGGTGATCAAGATATGAAAGAGTATTTCGAAAGAAGCGGCATGCCACCATCTCCTTTATTTGGTCAAGATATGGCCGTAGCATCAAGAAATCAAAGAAATGATCTAGCGGAAGTTGTTAAGCGTGCTGGAATTCCCCTAATCGATTGATGATAAAAAGATTGAGCACTGGCAGTCTGGTTCTTCAAACTTGGAGATGAAGCGTTTACCTATGACCGAACCCTGCTCTATGCTGTTCGTCCCTGCGGACACAGAGCGCTTCCTAGCCAAGGCGGGTCAGCGTGGCGCTGATGCGCTTATTCTGGATTTGGAAGACGCAGTCGCGCGCCAGTCGAAGGTGGCCGCGCGCGAGAACCTGGCGACCTTTGTGCCCTTGCTAAAGGCCAGTGCCGGTGTGCCCATCTATGTGCGGGTTAACAATGAGCCAGAGCTTCTCGGCGCAGACTTAAGGGCCGCCATCGCGGCCGGCGCCGATGGTTTGCTGATGCCCAAAGTGGACTCGGCTGTGCAGGTAGTTCAACTCGATGCCGAAATGCTTAAGCTGGAAAGTCATTACCAGCGTGTCCCTGGCGGCATTCGCGTGGTGGCCTTGCTTGAGTCGCCGCAGGCCATCTGCAATGCGATGTCAATTGCACAATCGTGCGCACGCCTTTCAGCTCTTTTATTTGGAACAGAGGACTTCGGCGCTGCGACTGGCCTAGAGTCAATACCAGAGAGCATGTCTGTCCCTGCTCAGATGATGGCTCTGGCGGCGGCGGCGGCTGGTCTCCACCCCATGGGGCTGCCTGGCACTGTGGCCGAGTTCACGGATGCAGAGGCCTATCGCGCGGTCGCAATGAAAGCGCGGCGCATCGGCATGCGCGGATCCATCTGCATTCACCCTGCCCAGGTGCCGGTGATCAATGAGGTATTTGGTGGCACAGCCGAGGAAGCAGAAAGGGCTCGCCGCCTGCTTGCAGTTTTTGACGCGTCTGTTGCTGCCGGCAGAGGGGCTATTGCATACGAGGGCAAGATGATCGACGAGCCGATCGCCATTCGCGCTCGCCGCTTTCTGCAGCGTTACGACGCACTGCAGCTTCGCCGTTTGCGCGGCAAGGGCGTGACGCCATGAGCGAAGCTGCCTCAGGACGAATGCCGCTCACTGGCATCCGCGTGCTTGATCTGTCACGGCTCATGGCGGGCAATATGCTAACGCTTCAGTTGGCAGACTTTGGCGCCGAGGTCATCAAGGTGGAAAGCGCGCAAGGCGACACACTTCGCGACTGGACCAACGAAGGCAAGCCGCTGTGGTGGAAGGTCTATGGCCGCAACAAGAAGAGCATCTGCCTTGATCTCAAGAACGATGCCGATCGCCAAGCCCTGCTCAAGCTGGTACCGCAGGCGCAGGTGGTCATCGAAAGCTTCCGCCATGGTGGTATGGAAGCTTTCGGGCTAGGTCCAGATGTCCTTCACGTGGCAAACCCTCAGTTGGTCATTGTGCGCATCTCTGGTTGGGGTCAGACGGGGCCTTATGCACACCGCCCGGGCTTTGGTACCCTTGTTGAGGCTTTCTCCGGCTTCGCGCAACGCAACGGCTTCCCGGACAAGCCCCCCGCACTGCCCAACCTAGGTCTGGCGGACATGATCGCTGGGTTGTCAGGTGCATTCGCCACGCTTGCCGCCGTCCGAGAGGTAGAGGTCAACGGCGGCTTAGGCCAGATCATCGATTTGTCATTGCTCGAGCCCATGCTCGGCGTGTTGGGCCCTGACGCTGCTATCTACCAGCACACCGGCAAGCTGCCGCGTCGCTTGGGCAACCGCGTGGAAAATGCAGCGCCTCGCAATGCCTACCTTTGCAGTGACGGCGTCTGGATGGTCATGTCAGGTTCTACACAGCGAATGGCTGAGCGAGTGCTGGATGCAATCGGCAAACCCGAACTGGTGAGTGACCCTCGTTATGTCAACAACGCCGCGCGTATCGCCAACGTGGATTCGCTGGACGAGATGATTGGCAGCTTCGTTGCTCAGCGCACGTTGGAAGAGAACCTGGTGCACTTCGGTAAATTCGAGGTCACAGTCGGTCCCATGATGAATGTCGACCAGCTGATGCGAGACCCGCATGTCACTGGGCGCCAAGTGCTGGTGGAGGTGCCCGACCCGCATTTCGGGAGCATCATGATGCACAACGTGTTTCCGCGCCTATCGCGCACACCTGGGCGCATTCGTAGCACTGCGCCTGAAATCGGGCAGGACCAAGACCTGCTCGGTGGATCAAAACCCGCTAACTAAAAATTGAATAGGAGACTCCCCATGAACCTCATCGACTCCCGCCGCCGCCATATTGCAGCTGGCCTGGCACTCGCACCGCTGGCAACCAGCTTGTCCGTTTTTGGACAGGCTGTCATGCCAAAGACCCTCACCTTGTTGGTTCCGCAGAACGCAGGTGGATCCAATGATGTGGTGGCTCGTGCCATTGCGGCCCGCTTGCCGCAGCTTCTTGGTGGATCGAACGTGGTTGTAGAAAATCGCCCCGGTGCGGGCGGTAACGTTGGCTCTGCGTGGGTTGCAAAGTCCGCGCCCAAGGACGGTAGTGTCTGGATGGTGACAGTTAACAGCGCTCAAGCAGTCAACCCCAGCCTTTACAAGTCTACGGGCTTTGACCCTATTAATGACTTCGAGCCAGTGGCGGGCATTGCGATCGTGCAACACGCGATTGTCGTGAATCCAAAGTTTCCGGCGAACACATTGTCGGAGTTGGTTGCGCTGGTGCGGAAAGATCCGGGCAAATACAGCTACGGCTCGTCAGGCAACGGTACGTTTTCCCATCTGCTGATGGAAATGCTGAAGAAGTCGCAGAATGTCCAGGTCACTCACATACCCTACAAGGGCGTGGCGCCAGCTCTTACGGATGTGATCGGAGGCAATGTCGATATCATGGTCAGCACCATTCCGGCCTGTCTGCAGTTCATCAAGGGCGGGCAGCTGAAGGCGTTGGCCGTGCCCTCGCTGCAACGCGCTCCAGCACTTCCTAACGTACCGCTCGCCAATGAGGCTGTGCCAGGCCTGGTGGGGGAATTGTGGGTAGCCATGTATGCGCCGAAGGGCGTGTCGCGCGAGCTGATCGAGCAGATGCGAAAGGCAGTAGCTGCTGTGCAGGCCATGTCTGAATTGGAAACCTTCTTCAGTGCCCAAGGAGCGACCGCGATGAAGGCCGGACCGGTCGAGCTTGCTGCCATTACCAAGGATGAAATCGCGCGATGGGCGCCGGTGATCCGAGATTCCGGTATGAGGGTCGACTAGCCAAGTCAACAAGCAGGGCAATGGCTTTGCTTATCTCAATCAGTTGGGCTGAAATCTGGAAGCTCTGGCGGGTGTTGAATCAACTGAATAGGGCGGTCTAGGTATTTTTTTCCAAAACACAAAACAGCCCGTCTATGCCTTTTCCATGATCGTGACGCAGCACATCCCTGTCCGCCCGAAGAATTTGAAAGCCGTGGTTTGAGGCCAAGCGCTGAATATATGCCAGCGAGTGCGCGTA
>JBEGPS010000048.1:0-9969 GCA_041181325.1 Pseudomonadota bacterium | reverse complement strand
TGAGCAAGTCTTCGATCGATCCCGACTGACCACAAAACAAAGTTGCCCCCATGCTGGCGGTGCTGAGTTGCTCCATGTCCCCCAAGCGGTAAGGCTGGTTGAGGGTAAGAATGATCTTTTCGCCTATGTCACGCGTTTGTGTGGCGGCCTCTTGCGGGTTGGCATGCAGGCTCTCCAAAATCACCACAAACTCGTCCCCACCCAAGCGCGCTACGGTATCGCCTTCGCGTACGCAGGCCGTCAGTCGGTGTGCTACTTGCTGCAGCAGCATGTCGCCTTTGTCGTGGCCCAGAGTGTCGTTGAGCGTCTTGAAATGGTCCAGATCCAAAAACAGCACTGCGCCGCACGTGGCATTGCGAGCCCCCACCACCATGGCTTGCTTAAGTCGGTCCATCAGCAAGGTGCGATTGGGCAGGTGGGTCAATGGATCAAAAAAAGCCAGCTCGGTGATGCGCTCTTCTGCCTGACGACGTGCCGTGATGTCACGAATATTGCATTGAATGACAGGGGTGCCCTCACAGTCGTACATATTGCTCACAAACTCCACCGACACCTTAACCCCAGCCTTACTGCGCAAGGGCAAGTCGTCATACCGCACATACCCGTTGAGCTGCAGCTCTGAAAACTTTTGCTTGTTTTCCTGCACGTCGGCAAACGCGCCTACCTCCCAGAGCTTTTTGCCCATGAACTCGGGGTAAGAGTAGCCAAGCATTTCAATGAGGTAGGGGTTTACATCTTCAATTTGGGCTGTTTGGGCGTTGAGCAGCAAGATGCCATCACGGGCGGTCTCAAAAAGGCGGCGGTAACGCAGTTCAGACTGGCGCAGCGCTTTGATATAGCCGCTGTCTAGCTCCATCGGCGCGCAGTCTGGTTCATTCATCCGCATTTCTCCGTTGGCTTTGGGTTCAGGTTGGGTTAGTAGGGCCTGAAGATAAACGTGGGGGGGGCAATAGGTCAGTTCGCTTGCACACAGACTGCCCGGTGGGGGACCTTTATCGTGAATGGCCCACCACCTTGTGAAGGAAAGACATGCTGAAAGACAAAGTTGCCCTTGTAACCGGCGGCGCAGCGGGCATAGGCCGCGCAGTAGCGCTGACATGGGCTCGTGAAGGAGCCAAAGTGGTGGTGTCAGACGTAAGCGCTGACGCGGGCGAAGAAACCGTTGCGCTTGTGCAAGCAGCCGGGGGTGACGCTCTGTTTGTAGCCGCCAACGTAGGCAACCCTGAAGACTGCAAGCGGCTGGTAGAGCGAACGGTGGCGCACTATGGGCGGCTGGATGTGGCGTGCAACAACGCCGGTATTGGCGGGCCCACTGCCGCGCTGGCTGACTACCCGATGCAGGGCTGGGACGAGGTCATCAACATCAACCTGTCTGGGGTTTTTTATGGCATGCAGCACCAGATCAAAGCGATGCTGGTCACGGGTGGAGGCTCCATCATCAACATGGCATCGGTGCTGGGCATGGTGGGGTTTTCGGGGTCGCCTGCCTACACTGCGGCCAAGCACGGTGTGATTGGACTGACCCAGGTAGCAGCGCTGGACTACAGCGCCCACGGTATCCGCGTAAACGCGGTGGGACCGGGGTTCATTCGCACCGCCATGACCAGCGGTTTGGAGGGCAATGCCTCAGTAAACGCGCTGCTGATCGCCAAACACGCACTGGGCCGACTCGGTCGCCCCCAAGAAGTGGCCGAGTTGGTGGCGTGGCTGGCCAGCGACCATGCATCTTTTGTCACCGGAGCCTATTACCCGGTGGATGGCGGCTACTTGGCAATGTAGGCACAGGCGACAGTGCGCTACCGCCCTATTTGCAAATTGCTGCGCTTGCTGGCCGCCATCTGCTGCGCCGCGGTCATGGCGGCCTGCACAGCGCTACCCGATGCCAGCGATTTGGCTGCGCTAGAGGATCTGGCCTCCAGCCGACCATTGATAGCGGGCAACAAAGTAGCTCTGCTGTATGACGGCCCGCAAACTATGGCATCCATGATGGCCGCCATCAGCACCGCTCGAGACCACGTGAATCTGGAAACCTACATCTTCGATCAAGATGCAGTGGGTATTGCCTTTGCCGACTTGTTGATAGCGCGCCAACGCGCGGGCGTGCAGGTCAACATCATTTACGACGCGGTGGGCACCATCGGCACGCCGCAGGCGTTTTTTGACCGCATGCAAGCGGCTGGCATTGCGCTATTGGCGTTTAATCCGGTCAACCCGCTCAAGCTAATAGGCCCATGGGAGCCCAACCACCGGGACCACCGCAAGATTTTGGTGGTGGATGGCGCGGTAGCTTTCACGGGCGGGGTGAACATCAGCAGCACCTATGCCAACAGTTCGCTGTTTAGGTCCAAAGACAGGCGCACCTCCGGGGTGGGCTGGCGCGACACCCACATTCGTATTGAAGGCCCGGCGGTGGCGGCGTTCCAACGGGCGTTTGTGCATGCGTGGGTGGAGCAAAACGCGCCGGAACTGAAGCCGCGCAACTACTTCCCCAAGCTGGCGGTGGTGGGCAACAAGCTGGTGCGGGTGCTGGCCAGTGCGCCCGATGGCGACCCAGAAATTTACCGCGCTTACCTAGTGGCCATTGCCTCGGCAAACCACACGGTGCACATGACCGCCGCGTATTTTGTGCCCGATGTGCAAATGCTGCGGGCCCTTGGTGATGCAGCCCAACGGGGTGTAGACGTAAAAATCATCTTGCCCGGGGTACTGGAAAGCGGGCTGGTGTTTCACGCCGGGCGCTCGTTTTACAGCGAGATGCTGGCCCGGGGTATTCGGGTGTTTGAGTTGCAGGTGGCCGTGCTGCATGCCAAGACGGCGGTAATTGACGGCATATGGTCTACCGTGGGGTCAACCAACATCGACACCCGCAGCTTTTTGCACAACTACGAAGTCAATGTGGTGGTGTTAGACAGCGCGTTTGGCGTGGCCATGGAAAGTGCTTTTAACGAAGACCTGCGCTACGCCATTGAGGTTGCCGCCCCAACCTGGGAGCAGCGTCCCTTGGCCGACAAGCTCAAAGAATGGGCGGCCCGCAGATTTGAGTACTGGCTATGATGCGCGCGGCTACCTTGGCGATGGCTCTGGCTTTGACGTTAGGTGCGTGCTCTACGCCGTCGTCCAAGTCAGATGTGCAGATTGCCGTGCCAATTCCGGCGCAATGGTCTTTGCCTGCCAGCGCAGGCAACGCGGCGGCAACGCCCTTGGGACAATGGTGGTTGAGGTTTAACGACCCGCTTCTGGCGGCGCTGATTCAACAGTCCTTGGCGGCCAACACTCGCATTCAGGTGGCCCAGGCCGCGCTGCAACAGGCACGCGCGTTACGGGATGCAGGCGCAGCGGCCTTGCTGCCCGCGCTGGCAGGCTCGGCATCCGCCCAAAAAAGCCGCACCGGTGAGCAGACCAACAACGGCTTCAAGGTGGGCCTGGATGCCAGCTGGGAACTGGATGTATTCGGGGCTAACCGCAGTGGTTTGCGGGCGCAAGACTCCACGGTACAGGCCAGCGCGGCGTTGTTGGGGGACGTGCAGGTGTCTATCGCCGCCGAAGTGGGCTTGGCCTACATGGCGCTGCGCAGCGCCCAAGAGCGCATTGCTATTGCACGCCGCAACCTGGCCAGTCAGCAAGAAACCCTGCAGCTCACCCAATGGCGCTTGCAGGCAGGGCTGGTGACCGCGCTGGAGGTGAACCAAGCAGTTGCCGCTGCAGAGCAAACGTATGCGCAAATTCCGGCGCTGCAAACCGCCATTGCACAAAACAGCCATGCCCTGGCCACCCTCACCGGTCGGCCACCGGCGGCCTTGACCGCCATGTTGGGACAAACGCACCCACTACCCCAAGCGCCTGACGCGCTGGCACTGTCGATCCCCACCGACACACTGCGCCAGCGCAGCGATGTGCGCGCGTCCGAATACCAAGTGGCTGCGGCGCTGGCGCGCGTAGACCAGGCTGATGCGGCACGCGCACCATCGTTCAAACTGGGCGGCACGCTGGGCCTGAGCGCACTCACGCTAGGAGCGCTGACCGATGGCGCGTCTATCGTGGCATCGCTGCTGGCCAGTGTGTTGCTGCCGGTGTTTGACGGCGGCGCGGGCGATGCGCAATTACGCAGCCAGCAGGCCGCACTGGACCAAAGCAAAGCCACCTACAAAGGCACCATCTTGACCGCGTTGACCGACGTAGAAGACGCGCTGGTGGCGCTGCAAAGCGACAAAGAGAGGTTGCTGCGCTTTGAGAATGCCGCGCAGGCCGCCAGCAGCGCCGCACTACTGGCGCGCCAACGCTACAGCAGCGGGCTGGTGGACTTTCAGACCGTGCTGGAAACCCAGCGCACCCAGCTCACCACCCAAGACAGCGAGGCAGTAGCGCGTGCCACCGTCAGTGCCGACCATGTGCGCCTGTACAAGGCACTGGGCGGCGGCTGGATTCCAAACCCCACCCTTGCCGATGCACCGAATCCATGACCACACCCACCCCGCCACCCGCCCCCAATTTGCCCTCCGCCGTTGACGCCGCTGCGTTGCTGGACGAGCCGCCACCGCGCGTGTGGTATCGCCGCACGTGGGTGTGGGTGGCTGCGCTGGCAGTGGTATTGGTCAGCGCTGGCGGGGTGTGGTGGCAAATGCGCAAACAGGCCGCTGCAGCCCCCAGCTACAGCACCCAGGCAGTGGCCAAGGGCAACCTGACGCTTACCGTCACCGCCAACGGCACGTTGCAGCCGACGCGCTCTATTGCCATTGGCAGCGAGCTGTCGGGCACTGTGCTGCAGGTGAAGGTGGATGTGAACGACAAGATAAAAAAAGGCCAGGTACTGGTGGTGCTGGATACCTCTAAATTGAAGGGCCAAATACTGCGCTCGGGGGCCACGCTGTCGGCCGCCAACTCCAAGGTAACGCAGGTCGTGGCCACGGTGGCAGAGGCGGCTGCCAACCTGGCCCGCTTTGAAGAAGTGGCCCGGCTCTCGGACGGCAAGGTGCCGTCTAAAACCGAGCTGGGCGGTGCGCGGGCCACGCTGGCCCGGGCGCAGGCCGACGAGGCCAGCGCCCGGGCCAGCGTGCGTGATGCCCAGGCCGCACTTGCTACCGACGAGATCATCCTGTCCAAAGCATCTATCAGCGCACCCGCTGATGGTGTAGTGCTAACCCGCACGGTAGAGCCGGGCAACGCGGTGGCGGCCTCGCTGCAGGCGGTGACGTTGTTTACCGTGGCCGAGAGCCTGTCCAAACTGCGGCTGTGGGTGTATGTGGATGAGGCCGATGTGGGCTCGGTCAAGGTGGGGCAAGAGGCCACCTTTACCGTGAGCGCCTACGTGAGTAAAAAATTTCCGGCACGCATTACCCGCGTGGGCTTTGGCTCCACCATCACCGACAACGTGGTGACCTACCTCACCTACCTCGATGTAGACAACGCCGATTTGGCACTGCGCCCCGGCATGACGGCCACGGCGTCTATCACCGCCACCACCCGCACCGATGTGCTACTGGTGCCTAACACCGCGCTGCGCTTTAACCCCAGCAGCACATCGGGCCAGGCTGCGGCCAAAGGCGGTGTGCTGTCTGGCCTGACACCGCGCATGCCGGGTAACAACACCCGAAAATCAGCAGCCACCGGTGCCAGCACCGCAATGGCCAAACAGGTGTGGGTGCTACCCGAGGGCACCCAAACCGCTCCCGTGGCGGTGAATGTCACACCCGGCATTAGCGACGGCCACATGACCGAAATCGTGGGTGGCGACTTGCAAGTGGGCATGCGGGTGATCACCGCGCAGAAAGTGGCAGGCAAGCCATGACCGACATGCTGATTCAGCTGCGCGGCGTGACCAAGCGCTACGGCAGCGGCGCGTCGGAACTGATGGCACTCAAGGGCATTGACCTGGACATTGCGGCGGGCGAATTCGTGGCCATCATGGGGCCCAGCGGGTCGGGCAAATCCACCGCCATGAATATTCTGGGCTGCCTGGACACGCCCACCGATGGTCAATATTTGTTCAAGGGTGCGCATGTGGAGTCGCTGTCACGCGACCAGCGGGCGCGCCTGCGGCGGCGCTATTTGGGGTTTGTGTTTCAGGGGTTTAACCTGCTGGCACGCACCTCGGCCCAAGAGAATGTAGAGCTGCCGCTGCTGTACCGGGGCGACGGCGCCGCGGTGCGCAGAGTGGCCGCTGCCAAAGCCTTGGAATCGGTCGGCCTGAAGGGGTGGGAGCACCACACGCCCGCGGAACTGTCGGGCGGGCAGCAGCAGCGTGTGGCCATTGCGCGGGCCATCGTGACCGAACCGGCGGTGATCTTGGCCGACGAGCCCACAGGCAACCTGGACACCCAGCGCAGCCATGAAATTATGGGCTTGCTGATGGCGCTGAACCGTGACCATGGCATCACCGTGTTGATGGTCACGCACGAGCCCGACATGGCCAGCTATGCCCGTCGCATGGTGCATTTTGTGGATGGCCGTATTGCCAAGGACGCAGTGAATCCGAACCCCACCACCAGCGCGCCGACTGATTTGGTTTTGGCCGAAAGCACCTGATGCTGTACAGCGTGCTTATGCTGGCGCTGCGTTCGGTGCAACGCAATATGCTGCGGTCTTTTTTGACCATTTTGGGCATTGTGATTGGCGTGAGCGCGGTGATCACTATGGTGACGCTGGGCAACGGCGCCACGCAAGCCATCGAGACTCAGATCACCAGCCTGGGCACCAATCTGCTGATGGTGAGCCCAGGCCAACGCCAAGCGGGCGGTGGGGGTGGCGGGGGCAGCGTGCCCCGGTTTACCGAGGCCGATGCAGAGGCCATAGCCGCGCAAATTGGCGGCGTGGCTGCCGTGGCACCGCTGGGGCGCGCCAGCGTGACGGTGGTGGCCAATGGCCGCAACTGGGTGACCACCGTGACCGGCAGTACCAACGATTGGTTTCAAACCGGCAACTGGAGTCTGGCCAGTGGCCGCATTTTTGAGCCCGACGAGCAGCTGGCCGGGTCTGCGGTGTGCCTGATTGGCGAGACGGTACGCCGCGAAATATTTGGCGGCACCGTGGGCCAGACGGGCCTGGGAGAACAACTGCGGGTGAAACAATTCTCGTGCGACATCATTGGCATCCTGGCCCCCAAGGGCCAAGGCGGATTGGGCGACCAAGACGACACGGTGGTGGTGCCATTGCACACCCTGCAGCGCCGGGTAACGGGCTCAAGGCGGGTGGATACGCTCTCCATTTCCATGCAAGACGGGGCCGACAGCTTGCCCTTGAAAGCCAGCCTGCGCCAGCTGCTGCGCGAGCGCCGCAAGCTGGCCGAAACCGACGACGACAACTTCAATATTTTTGACACCCAGCAGCTGGCCGAAACCCTGTCCAGCACCATGGGCGTACTCACCAACCTGCTGGGGGCTGTGGCCGCCGTCAGCCTCTTGGTGGGGGGCATTGGCATCATGAACATCATGCTGGTCAGCGTGACCGAGCGCACCAGGGAGATAGGGCTTCGGCTAGCAGTGGGTGCGCTGGAGGGCGAGGTGCTGCTGCAGTTTTTGATTGAGGCCGTGGTGCTGTCCGCACTGGGCGGCGTGGTGGGCATTGCGATTGCCACAGCAGCGTCGTATGGTCTGTCAATCGTGATGGCGGTGCCCTACCACTTTGACCCGACCATCAACGTGCTGGCGCTGGTGTTTTCAGCCGCCATTGGGGTGCTGTTTGGCTATTTTCCGGCCCGACGGGCAGCGCGCATGGACCCGATTGAAGCCTTGCGACATGAGTAGGCTCAATAACCGCGCGCCACATCGACCTGGCCGGCCACCACCTCGCCCCGCTGCATGGCAGCCACCTTGCCCACAATCTGGGCAACGCTCTCGCTGCGCAAAGTGCGCGCCGAGGTGTGGGGCGTGAGGGTGATTTTGGGATGCTGCCAAAACGCATGTTCGGGCGGCAATGGCTCGTTGCGAAACACATCCAGCGTGGCACCAGCCAAGTGGCCGCTGTCCAACAGCGCCATCAAATCGTCATCCACCAGATGCGCGCCGCGTGCTACGTTGATCACATAGCCACCGGGCTGCAACAACGACAGGGTGTGGTGGTTCAAGATGTCATGTGTCTCACCTGTCAGCGGCAGCAGGCACACCAGCACCCGGCTGGTTTGCAAAAAGGCATCCAGCTGATCCGCTCCGGCAAAGCACTGCACGCCCGCTAACGCTTTGAGGCTGCGGCTCCAGCCGTTCACCGGGAAATCAAACTGCGCCACTGCCTTGGCCACCCGCTCTCCCAAAACGCCCAGCCCCAAAATACCCACCGGATAATCCATGCGGCTGCGCGGCTTGCGAAACGACCATTTGGCATGGGCCATATCGGCCTCGTACCCATCGAATTCCCGAAAGTGGCGAATGAGTGCGTGGCAAACATACTCGGCCATTTGCACCGACATGCCCGCGTCGTCCAGACGAATGACAGGCACGCCTGAAGGTAGGCGCAGTGCCATCAACGCATCGACCCCGGCACCGGTGTTGAAGATGGCCTTCAGACCCGGCTGCTCGTCCAGCAGTTGCTGCGGCGGTTTCCACACCACTGCGTAATCGGCTTGCGGCGCACCGGGAGCCCACAACGACACGCTGGCCCCCGGCAGCAGCGCCTGCACGGCTGCTTGCAATTCAGGAATCCAACGGGCGTGGTCAAGGTCCGCGGAGTAGTAAACGATGTGCATGAAATTACCTACTTACGCCGCCAGCGCGGCCTCCAGCCGCAGCAGCTCTGCGCCGTCCGTCACTTGGTCGCCGGGGGCGAACAACAGCTCGGCCACGGTGCCGTCTGCTGGGGCTGCGATGGTGTGCTCCATTTTCATGGCCTCCATGACCGCAAGCGCCTGGCCCTTGGTGACCTTGTCGCCCGCCTTGACCGAGAACGACACCACCTTGCCGGGCATAGGCGCAGTCAAGCGGCCACCTTCGGTGTGGGTGTCGCCCGCATGCACCAGCGCATCAATTGCTATTATTTGTGTAGCGCCAGAGCTAATAAATACGTGCGCCACATTGCCTTTTGAGTACATTTTTGCGCTAACACGCTGATCGCCTAAGCCAATATCCAATGCGCCGCTGGCTGTGGGCACAAACCGCAGGCGCGCAGACTGGTCGCCCACGCGCAATTGCAGCGTGGGCTGGCCGCTGCCGTGCAAGGTGGTGAGCTGCGCCGTGCTGGCCACGCCTTGGTATTCCAGTGCAAAGCTGCGCACCGATGCGCCGTGCGACTTCCAGCCATCACGGCGTGCCCAAGGGTCGGTCCAGCCGTTAACGTCGCTGCGAGCGGCAGATGCTTGCTCGTTGCTGAGGGTGTGCGCCACCAGCGCAGCCGCTGCCAAGGGCAAACCCACCTTGTCCTGGTTAAACAACACGGCTGCCTCACGCGGAATCAGCGCGGTGTCCAGATTGGCGTTTGCAAACGACGCACTGGTGACCACATGGCGCAAGAACTGCACGTTGGTGGCCAGACCCACGATATGGGTTTGGGCCAGGGCTGCGTCCATGCGGGCCAGCGCTTCTTCGCGGGTGGCACCGTGCACGATGAGCTTGGCCACCATGGAGTCGTAAAACGGGCTGATGGTGTCGCCCTCACGCACGCCGGAGTCCACGCGCACGCCGCCGTAGGCACGCGCAAAAGTCGCGCAGGCAGGCAGGCCGTAGACATGCAGCGTGCCGGTGGCGGGCAGGAAATTATTGTCCGGGTTCTCGGCGCAAATACGGGCTTCGATGGCGTGGCCGTTGATCTTGAGTTGGTCCTGCATCAAGGGCAGCACTTCGCCAGAAGCTACGCGCAATTGCCACTCCACCAAATCCAGCCCGGTAATCGCCTCCGTCACCGGATGCTCCACCTGCAGCCGCGTATTCATCTCCATAAAAAAGAAGTTCATGCTGCCGTCGGCACGCTGCTCCACGATGAACTCCACGGTACCGGCACCCACATAGCTCACGGCACGTGCTGCTGCCACAGCGGCCAGGCCCATTT
>JBEGPS010000047.1:0-6346 GCA_041181325.1 Pseudomonadota bacterium | reverse complement strand
TGGGGGCCAGCAGGCCGTACCACTGCGTCATCTCAAAGCCCTTAAAACCCTGCTCGGCCACCGTGGGCACGTCGGGCAGTTGTGGCAAACGTTGGGCGGTCCCGGTCGCAATGCAGCGCAGCTTGCCGGCCTTGATAAAAGACAACAGCGCGGGTGCGCCCACCGACGCGGCCTGCAAGCGGCCCGCCATCAGGTCGGTCAGCATGGGGCCCGTACCACGGTAGGGCACATGCACCATAAAGGTCTCACTCACCATCTTCAGGTATTCAAACGCCAAGTGCCCCGCGCTGCCGTTGCCCGCCGAGCCGTAGTTCAGCTGGCCGGGTTTGCTCTTGGCATAGGCCACAAACTCTTTAAGAGTTTTCACCGGCAAATCGGGGTGCACCACGTACAAGCTGGGCACCTTGGAAATGAGGGTAATGGGCGCAAAGTCGCGCCCCGCGTCGTAGGGCAGCTTGGGGAAGATAAACGGGTTCACGGCCAGTGTGCCGATATGCCCCAGTATGAGCGTGTGCTCGTCGGTGCTGTTGGCCACCTCTTGCATGGCAATGTTGCCTGCAGCGCCGGGCTTGTTGTCCACAAAAACGCTCTGGCCCATGGTTTTAGACAATTCACCGGCAATAGCCCGCGCCACAATTTCCGAACTTCCCCCGGGAGCAAACGGCACCACCAAGCGCAGCGGCTTGCTAGGCCAGGCGCTTTGCGCCCAAACTTGGGACGACGCCAGTGCGGCAGCACCTGCCACCAGAATTTGGCGGCGGCTGGGGAGAATCAGGTCGGGGGAGGATGAGGGCATGGTGTTGTCTCTTATCGCTGTCGTAAAGCCGCCATCATGCCAACACAAACCCTCCCATTGCGTTTCAATGCCAAAAAAAAGCGACTACCGGGTAGGCGGCACCACAATCACGGTGCCCCCACCCACGCCGGGACTGCCGGTATTGCCCTTGGCACCTGTGTTGCCCGTATTGCCGGTGCTACCTGTAGCCCCGGTGTCTCCGGTAAAGCCGGTGTTGCCTTGGGCCCCTTGGGCACCTTGCGCACCGGTGTAGCCGGTGTTGCCTGTATTGCCCGTGTTACCGGTATTCCCGGTGTTGCCTGTTGCACCCTGGTCGCCGGTGAACCCGGTGTTGCCTTGGGCACCGTTGTAACCGCGCTCGCCCTGCGGCCCAGCGGGTCCGGTGCACGCGCCCAGCGCCAACAAAGAAACGATAAGTGCCGATGGAATGACATAGTTCATAGGGAGCCTCTTTTCTACACGCGGTCAACATGACACGCTGACCCCACTGTGGGCTTGGCGCTGCAGCGCGTCTGTCCGATAGCCCACGCCCCACGCGAAGGGTCCGTTACCATGCAAGCCTTGTTACCAAGGTCACCCATGCTCACTGAATCCGTCTCCAAATTCACCTCCATGGGCGCTCTCACCCAGCGCGTGTGGGCGCTGTCCAAGCCCTACTTTGTGTCAGACCAAAAGTGGCAAGCGCGCGGCATGCTGGCCGCCATCGTGGCGCTGAACCTGGGCATGGTCTACATGGCGGTGCTTTTCAACGACTGGAACAAGCTGTTTTACGACGCGCTGCAAGACAAAAACGCAGAAGTGTTCTGGGCGCAGCTGGGGCGCTTTACCTACTTGGCATTCGCCTTCATCGTGATTGCGGTGTACAAGTTTTACCTGACCCAGCTGCTGGAAATGCGCTGGCGCGCCTGGATGACTGGCCACTACCTGCAGCGCTGGCTGAGTAACCACGCGTTCTACCAACTGGAGCTGGCGCGTTTCAGCGGCCAGGCCAATTCCAAAGCCAACGGCGCCAACCCGGACAACCCCGACCAGCGGATTCAGGAAGACATCAACCAGTTCACCACCTACACCATCTCTTTGAGCATGGGCCTGCTCAACGCCGTGGTCACGCTGGCTAGCTTTGTGGGCATTTTGTGGGGGCTCTCGGGCGGATTTGCGTTCAATCTGGGCGGCAACGAGTACAACATTCCGGGCTTTATGGTGTGGATGGCGCTGCTGTACTGCGCGGCAGGCAGCGTGATTACCCACTACATGGGCCGGGCGCAGATTCCGCTGAACTTTGAGCAGCAGCGGGTGGAAGCCGACTTTCGCCACCACATGGTGCGGGTGCGCGAGTACAGCGAATCGATTGCGCTGGACCGGGGCGAGGCGGTAGAACGCCAGCAACTGGACCTGCGTTTTGGGCGGGTGCTGGGCAACTATTTGCAGCTGATTCGGGCACAAAAGCGACTGATCTGGTTCACTAGTTTTTTTGGGCAGGCAGCGGTGATTTTTCCGTTTGTGGTGGCGGCCCCGCGCTTCTTTAGCGGGGCCATTCAGTTGGGCGAGCTGATGCAAATTTCCAGCGCCTTTGGCCAAGTGCAAGGCGCGCTAAGCTGGTTTGTGGACAGTTACAACACCCTGGCCACCTGGCGTGCCACCACCGACCGTTTGACCAGTTTTGAAGCATCATTTCAGGCGCTAGCCCCCGTACAACCTGCGCAAGCAGCTACAAATTTAGGAGCACTTGACGCACAAGCGCTGCAAGTGAAGTTGCCCGACGGCACCATGCTGCTGGCCAATGCCACCCTGCACGCCCAGCCCGGCGACCGGGTGCTGCTGCAAGGCCCGTCGGGCAGCGGCAAGTCGACGTTGTTTCGCACGCTGGCGGGCATTTGGCCATTCAGCCAGGGCGCGGTGCAGCTGCCAGCCAACAGCATGTTTTTGCCGCAGCGGCCCTACTTTCCCAACGGGCCCCTGCGCGATGCACTGGCCTACCCCGAACCTGCCACCACGTACACCGACGACCAACTGCGCCAAGCACTCACGGACGCACTGTTGCCCGCACTGACGGACCAACTGGACCGGGCCGACGCCTGGAGCCAAAAGCTCTCGGGCGGGGAGCAGCAACGCCTGGCCCTGGCCCGCGTGCTGCTGAAGAAACCGCAGTGGGTATTTGCCGACGAGGCCACCAGTGCGCTGGACGAAGCCACCGAAGTTTTGGTATACAACCAGCTGCTAGCCCAGGTGGAACTTGCGCAAGGCGCTCTTATTTCTATAGCACACCGCCCGGGCGTGGCCGCGTTTCATAACCGCCGCTGGACGCTGGAACCTACGCCAGAGCATGACGTACAGGCAGACGCTGGGCGCTACACGGTGGTTAACCGCTGATCAATTTGAGGTCCAGCGCGCGCTCGGCCAGCCACACCAGGGCCAACACCATGGTCAGCACCGAACCACCCACCAGCACACCGCGCCGGTAGAAAGTGGTGCGGCGCAGTAGGTAAGCCAGCGGCAAAAACACGGCCACAATGGTCAGTTGCCCGGCCTCCACGCCCAGGTTAAAGCCCACCAAGCTCAGTACCAGCGCGCCCTGCGGCAGGCCCAGTTCGGCCAACACGCTGGCAAAGCCAAAGCCATGAATCAGCCCAAAGCCAAAGGCGACCATCCAGCGCCCATGGTTGAACAGGGGCACCAGGTTGTTCAAAGCCGCCACCACCACCGACACCGCAATGGCAGACTCCACCAGCCGCGAGGGCAACGTCACCAGCCCCAGCGCCGCCAGCGACAAAGTAATGGAATGCGCGGCAGTAAACGACGTCACCACCCACAACACCTCGCGCAGGGCCTGGCCAAAACGGTCCACCGGCCGCCAGCGCCCTTGCTCGCGCACCAGCACCAAGGGCAGCAGCAGCGCCAGCAAAAACAAAATGTGGTCAAACCCAATCCAGATGTGCCACACGCCCTGCACAAAAAACTGCGCCAGCTGCGCCCAGCCGGACACTGCTGTGGCTGTAAACGTCTGGCTAGGCGCTTGGGGTGACATCACGGCGGACTGCACCTGCCCCTCCAGCGTGATGCGCGCCAGGCTTCGGTGGAGCGCGTCCACGTCAAACAGCAGGCGATAGCCCAGTGCCAAGTCTCCGGTTGCAGCTGGGCAATCTCCCGCCAAATGCAGCACGGTGTAGGCACCATCGGTGTGTTCGTCCACTTGGTTTTCAGTGACTCGCAAGGTGCACGCGCCACCGCGTGAGAGCGAGAGTGCGTTCAGCGCCCAGGCGTTGATGTCCGTATGGTGCGCGCGCAGCTCGCCCCAGGTGATGCTGCCGTCGCCATCCGCATCCAGCCCCAAGGCGAAATCAATATCGCGCAGGGCAATGTCCCACTGCCCCACCACCTGCGCGCCCTGCACGTTCAGTACCAAATAGCTGTCGCTGGCTTTGTGGGCATGTGCGGGTAGGGCTAGCCAAACCAGGCAGGCCACCATGATGCGTAACCAACTCATGGCGTGCTCCCCAGTTGGCGCGTGCGCGCGTCTTCAAAACCGCTGCTGCGCAGCCAGTCCCGTGCGGCTTGGCTGCTGGCCGGGTCTTTGGCGGCCAACGCGGCTTCTAGCAACACGCGCGCATCGCGCGGCTCGCGCTGCACTGCGTAGTTCTCGCGGGCCAGACTCACGGCGGTGGCCGCGTCTTTGCGCAGGCGCAGCTCAAAGCGAGCCTCTTCGGCACGGTGGGTGGTGTCGCCGCGTGCACGGGCTGCGGCGTAGCGGTCGGCCAGCATGCGCACATGCTTGTCGGCACCCGGCAGTTGCAACGCCGCCTCGGCTTCGGCCAAGCGCAACAGCAGGCTGTCAGACGACTCCCACGTCGCCAACAACTGGGCGACTTCCTTGTAGCGACCAGCATCCAGCAAAAAATCGGACCAGGCCGCCAGCAGGTACACATCGTCACGCCCCAAAGCCAATGCCGCTGTGTAGTGGGCTTGGGCCTGCGTGGCCATGCCGCGCCATGCAGCCACCTCGCCCAGGCGGGTCAACATCCACAAGCGGCTGTCGGGCTCGGTCAATCGGTCCAGCGCTTTGCGCAGCGTGGTGTAGCCCGCTTCCAGCTGACCGTTGTAGGCCTGCGTCAGCCCTTGGCAGGCGTCGCCCAGGTTGTTGCGCCCCAAGCCATACAGGGCAGTGCATTCTTTTTGCGCCGCCACATAGTCGGCCTGCACCAAAAAGATAGCACCGCGCCACGCATGGGCCATGGCAAAGGTGGGGTCACGCTGAAGCACCTCTGCAAAGTCGGCCAGTGCGCCCGCAAAGTCGTGCCGGTACTGGCGCACCACGCCGCGCAGGCTCAGTAGATCCAGCGGCAAAGGTTGTGCGAACCGGTTGACTACCGCCTCAGCGTAGCCCACATACCGCGGGTCGCCCCGGGCGCTGGCCACGTCAAAGTAGGCCTCGGCCAGCTGTGCAGCCACGGCCCCATCGGTGGGCGCCTTGAGCAGCGCCGCACGCAAACCAGCAAGCTGGCGCGCCGTAGCGTCGCCAGCACGCACCGCTAGCTTTTCGAGCACTTCGGCGTCAAGGGTGGGAGTTCGTGGTGCAGCTTGGGCACCGGTAGCGGCTGTCGCGGCTAGCGCCAGACCCATGGCTAACTTGGCCACATTGGCCAAATTGGCAAACTGGATTGAAACCGCAGAAGTTTTTTTGAATAGACCTGTCAACGTAAAGGTTCTCCCGTGTGTTGTACATTGGCGCGTCACCTATTGTGGTGGCAGCAAATTTTTCTCTATTGGAGTTCAATCATGAGCAAATTAGTATCTGTTTTGGTCGCAGCAACATTCGCCACTTTGTCATTCAGCGCCTTGGCTGCATCACATGGTGGCGCCATGAAAGAGAAAGCGGAAGCCTGCAAAAAGATGGACGAGAAAACTGCCGACGAAAAAATGAAAGCCGAATGCAAGGCTATGATGGAAAAAAAGTAAGCTGAGCCGCTTCTTTTTTCCCACTAAAGCGGGCCCTATGGTCCGCTTTTTTTATGCCTGCTGCTGGTCGGACTTCAAAAGACCCTTGAACCCAGCAAACCCCTTGGCCCGCAGTTCACAGGCCGGGCAACTGCCGCAGCCATAGCCCCAGGCGTGGCGATGGGTGCGGTCTCCCAGGTAGCAGGTGTGGGTGTGCTCAACAATCAAATCCACCAGCGCTTGGCCGCCGTTGGCACGGCCCGATTTGTCACCCAAGTCATGCGCCAGCGCCCAGGTGGCGGATTTATCGATCCACATCAGCGGCGTCTCAATCAAAAAGCGTTTGTCCATGCCCAATGACAAAGCCAGCTGCATGGCTTTCATGGTGTCGTCGCGGCAATCGGGGTAGCCAGAATAGTCAGCTTCGCACACGCCGGTGACGATAACTTGCAGGCCCCGGCGGTAGGCCAGCGCGGCAGCCAGGGTTAAAAACAGCAGGTTGCGCCCGGGCACAAAGGTGTTGGGCAGGCCGCCAGCCTCCATATGAATCGCCACATCGCGGGTCAGTGAGGTCTCACTCACTTCGCCTAGCACGGCCAAGTCCAGCAAATGGTCTTG
>JBEGPS010000046.1:0-12608 GCA_041181325.1 Pseudomonadota bacterium | reverse complement strand
GACGACTTCCGCAGCGCCCTTGTTTTCGATCAACTGGCAGCAGGAAGCGCCCAAGTGACTGTCACATTCAACTAAAAACACGGCAGCCGCTGCAAAGCTGAAGGTTAAAAATCTTGCTCCGTGCCTAGTATTCAGCTTTTCCCCGCCAATGCCTTCAATTGGTACAGCGCCTCCAGCGCTTCACGCGGGCTCAAAATATCGGGATTAATGGCTGCAAGCGCCGTGTCTATTGCGTGAGCAGCTATTTTTTCTATAGCGGGTGGTGCCGCAAACAAGTCTACTTGCGCTTGCGAATCGGCCGCTTGGGATTCCAGTGCCTCTAGTGCATGGCGCGCATGGTTTAGCACGGCGGCGGGCATGCCTGCCAGGCGCGCCACTTGAATACCGTAGCTGCGGCTGGCCGGGCCGGGTTCAATCGCATGCAAAAACACAATGTCGCGCCCCGCCTCGGCGGCGCTCACGTGCACGTTTTGCGCCGCGTGGTGCGTGGCAGGGAATTCGGTCAGCTCAAAATAATGCGTGGCAAACAGCGTGAAGGCATGCGTTTTGTCGTGCAACTGTGTGGCAATGGCCGACGCTAATGCCAGACCGTCAAACGTGCTGGTGCCCCGGCCAATTTCGTCCATCAACACCAGGCTGTGCTGGGTGGCGCTGTGCAAAATTTGGGCGGCCTCGGTCATCTCCAGCATGAAGGTGGACTGGGCGTTGGCCAGATCGTCCGCGGCACCGATGCGGGTGTGAATGGCGTCAATAGGGCCCAGGCGGCAGGCCTTGGCCGGCACATAGCTGCCCATGCTGGCCAGCAGCACGATGATGGCCACTTGCCGCATGTAGGTGGATTTACCGCCCATGTTGGGCCCAGTGATCATCTGCATGCGCGCCCTGAGACCCAAATGCGTGTCATTGGCAATGAAGTTGCCACTGGATATTTCTGCGAGGCGCGCTTGCACCACGGGGTGGCGACCGGCCTCAATGTCGATGCACGGTTCGGTCACAAACTGGGGCGTATTCCAGTCCAGCGTGAGCGCGCGCTCGGTCAGTGCGCACAGCGCGTCCAGCGCCGCCAGCGCGCGGGCCACGCGGGTGAGTTGGGGGATGAAGGCCTGCAGTTGGTCCAGCACCTGCTCAAACAGCCATTTTTCGCGGGCCAGGGCGCGCTCATTGGCGCTGAGGGCTTTGTCTTCAAAGGCTTTGAGCTCGGGCGTGATGAAGCGCTCGGCATTTTTGAGCGTTTGGCGGCGGCGGTAGTCGTCCGGCACTTTGTCGATTTGGCCGGTGGTGACTTCAATGTAGAAGCCGTGTACTTTGTTGAACTGCACTCGCAAATTTGCAATGCCGGTGCGTGCTTTTTCGCGCACTTCCAGGTCAAGCAAATAGGCGTCGCAGTTGGTCTGAATGCCGCGCAACTCGTCCAATTCGGTATCAAAGCCGTTGGCAATCACACCACCGTCGCGTACCAGTGCAGCGGGCTCTGAGGCTATGGCTGCTTGCAGTAAAAGGGCGCAGTCGGTGTGGGGCTTTAGTTGCTCACAAATATGTGCTAAATAGCCCTCTAGCCCGCTCAGGGACTGCGCAAGCAGCTCTGTTTTTTGTAGCGTCTGTACCAGCGCCACCAGTTCACGGGGGCGAACTTGGCGCAGCGCAGTGCGGGCGGTAATGCGCTCTACATCGGCGCAGCCTTTGAGCTGCTGGCGTAGGGTTTGCCATGCGTGGCCCTTGAGTGCGCCAATGGCCAGCAGCCGGTGCTGCGCCTCGGTGCGGTCGCGCGCGGGCTCCAGCAGCCAGCTTTTGAGCATGCGGCTGCCCATGCCGGTCATGCAGGTGTCCAGCAGACTAAACAGCGTGGGCGCGTCTTCACCGCGCAGGGTTTGCACCAGCTCCAGATTGCGCCGGGTCGTGGCGGGCAGGTCAATCAGCGCATCGTTGCGCTGCACCTGCACGCTGTGGATGTGGGTCAGCGCACGGCCTTGGGTGTGTTCTGCGTAACCCAGCAAGGCGGCGGCGGCGGCGTGGGCGAGCGTCAGGTCTTGGGCGTTCCAGGTACTCAGGCTGGCGGCTTGCAGTGCGTCCAGCAGCTTGCGCTGGCCCAGTGCGGCCTCAAACTGCCATTCGGGCCGTGCCGTCAGGTACACCGCGCTGGTATGGCGCAAGCGCTTCAGCCGGTCTTCAAAGGTGGTGGTGCAGCCTGCGCTATAGGCCAGCTCGCTGGGGGCAATCCGCCCCACCCAGTCGGCCACTTCGTCGGGCGTGCATTCGGCCAAAAACACCACACCCTGTGTGACTGACAGCCACGCCAGTCCGCAGCGATTGCGCGGGCCCTGGTGCACCGCCATCAACATCGATTCGGACTTTTCGTTCAGCAGCTCGGCGTCGGTCAAGGTGCCGGGCGTGACCACCCGCACCACCTTGCGCTCTACCGGGCCTTTGCTCGCGCCCACTTCGCCCACCTGCTCGCAAATCGCCACCGACTCGCCGTGGCGAATCAGTTTGGCCAAGTAGCCTTCCATGGCATGAAAGGGCACGCCCGCCATCACCACCGGTTGGCCTGCAGATTGGCCGCGCTGGGTCAGGGTGATGTCCAGCAGCCGCGCGGCTTTCTCCGCATCGGCATAAAACATCTCGTAAAAATCCCCCATGCGGTAGAACAGCAATGTGTTCGGGAAGTCCGCTTTCAAGGCCCAATATTGGGCCATCATGGGGGTGTGCTGCTTGTCCGGTTCGCTCATCCGGGGAGTCTATCAACTCAACCTGGTCTGCGGCTGGAAATCGTCGTTCTGGGCGTAGGCATCCGCACTCAGGCAAACCCCTATATTTGTAAATTCGGCGGGAGTCGTTATGCTTGCCCCCCAGATGAATAACCCCCCGTCCAATGCACCCGCAATGCAATTTGAAGCCTCGCCCGCAGGAGCGGGACACGGCGCGCCATTGGCGGACGGTATTTTTAAAGCAGTATTTGAGCAAAGCCCCCAAGCCATTGCGCTAACGCGTGCGTGCGACGGCGTGATCATGGATGTCAACCAAGAATGGGTCCACTTGACTGGCTTTGCCCGGGCCGATGTTGTAGGTCGAACTGCGGTTGAAATAGGGCACTGGCCCAACGCGCTTGCCAGTGAGCAAATATTGCAACCGCTCAAGTCCAATGGACGTCTCACAGATTTCGACGTCACCTTAGTCATGCATGACGGTAGTTATCGGCGCGTGTGCATGAATGTGGCGTTGATCGATATTGCCGATGAAAAGTTTTTACTTTTGTATCTGCGCGACTTCACCGCCGACAGGCACTCTGAGGAATCATTTCATACCGGTGAGCGTGTGCTGGCGCAAACCAATGCCCAACTCAACCGCCAAGTGAGCCTGCATGCGGCCACTGAAGCTGTGGCCCGTGTTGGGCACTGGGTTACCTACCCCGGCGAGCGCATGGTTCATATATCACCCGGCTATGCAGAAATTGGCAGATTTGGCGATGCCACTTTGGTGCCCGTGGGCGAGCACATCAAGGGATTGCTTGCAGAAGACCGGGAGCGATTTATGCAGGCTTTGCAAGCGATGGACGGCCGCACCTTGGAGTACCGGTGGCGTCATTCTGACGGCAACTTGATGTGGATCCGCTCCAGTATGCACCGGCAAATAGAGGACGGTGTGGTGAAGGCAGATTTTGGCATCGTGCAAGAAATTACCCACCATAAGGAAGCACTGGCCCGACTGCAGGAGAGTGAAACACGCTTTCGAAGCTTGACGGAGTTGTCCTCCGATTGGTATTGGGAGCAAGACGATCAGTTTCGGTTTGTGCGCATTGATGGGAACTTGGAAAATGCCAACGCGTTGCCGCCTCAGACCTACCTGGGCAAGACCCGCTGGGATTCGGGGGCGCAGGGCGTCAGTACCGCATCGTGGGCGCAGCATCGGGCGACTTTGAGTTCCCATAAAGTTTTTCATGATTTTGAAATGCAGCGCGAACGAGCCGACGGTAGATTGATGTGGGTGTCCATCAGTGGCACACCCATTTTCGACGCCAACGGCACATTCGTGGGCTACCGTGGCACAGGCAGGGACATTACTGAGCGCCGCCAAGCCGAGTCAGATATCGAGCGGCTGGCGTTTTTTGACGTGCTTACGGGATTGCCCAACCGACGATTGCTGATTGATCGGCTGCGCCACGCGCTGGAGTTCAGTGCTCGTAATGCCAGCCACGGCGCGCTGATTTTTATTGACTTGGATAACTTCAAGTCGCTTAACGACACACTGGGTCACCATGTGGGTGATGAGCTTTTGCAGCAAGTGGCACAACGCCTGAGCAAATGTGTTCGCAGCAGCGATACGGTGGCTCGGCTGGGCGGCGACGAGTTTGTTGTCATGCTTGAAGAGTTGGGCCAACACCCAACTGATGCTGCCATGCAAACCGAAATCGTGGGTCAAAAGATTTTGACTGCACTGAATAACGAATACTCCATTTCCGGTCATCGTCACCACAGCTCTCCCAGCGTTGGCGTAACCTTGTTTTACCAGCATTTGCACGCGTGGGGAGAGTTGCTAAAACGCGCCGATTTGGCGATGTACCAGGCCAAAGCTGCGGGGGGTAATACGCTGCGCTTTTACGATCCGGAAATGCAGGCAGTTGCGAGTTCACGTGCACAACTTGAGGCCGATATGCGTGAGGGTCTGGCGCGCGGCGAGTTTGTTTTGTATTACCAGCCTATCGTTGACGACAGCAGGAAAATTGCCGGTGTCGAGGCGCTTTTGCGTTGGATTCATCCGCAGCGCGGCGTGATTTCTCCCGGAGATTTTATCTCTGTGGCAGAGCAAAGCGCTCTTATTTTGCCTTTGGGGGCGTGGGTATTAGAGACTGCGTGCGCACAGCTAGTGAAGTGGGCCACAAAGGTCAATACCCATGCGCTAAGTATTGCGGTGAACGTGAGTGCGCGACAGTTTCGGCAACCTGAATTTGTGGGCCAGGTCATGGCTCTATTGAAAGCCAGCGGTGCAAATCCCCAGCGCTTGAAGCTAGAGCTTACAGAGAGTTTGTTGGTTCAAGATGTTGAGGACGCAGTGCGTAAGATGGAAGACTTACGCGCCGTGGGTGTGCGGTTTTCGTTAGATGATTTTGGTACCGGGTATTCATCGTTGAGTTATTTAAAGCGCCTGCCGTTAAGTCAGCTCAAAATTGACCAATCTTTTGTGCGGGATGTGCTGTTGGATCCCAACGATGCTGCGATCGCGAGAACCATCATGAATTTGGCGCAGAGCTTAGACCTTGGGGTTATTGCCGAGGGCGTTGAAACAGAAGGGCAACTGGCTTTTTTGGTCCACCACGGTTGCAAGGCTTTTCAGGGGTATTTGTTTGGCCGCCCTGTACCGGTAGACCAGTTAACGCTTGATTGACATGCCCAACATGATGCCTAAGGACTTCACCCAACTTCAAGACATGGTGAATGCCACCTTCACCTATAGCCCCGTAGCCATTTCTATCAGCCGCCGTGTGGATGGTCATATGGTGGATGTCAACCACCGTTGGTGTGAACTAATGGGTTTTGCGCGTGAAGAGGTGGTTGGCAAAGGCGCTGTGTCGCTGGGCATCTGGAAAGATACCGCTACGCGCGACTTGGCAATGCAGCAAGTGCATGAAGCCGGCGCCGTAGGCCACGAGAGTTACAAGCCCTTTGTGGTCATTCCCTACACGCGCCGTGATGGGCGCGCGGTTGTGCTTCAAATGCAGGGCTCCATCATTCGCATTGAAGGCGTTGAGCATCTTGTTTCTTACACATCTGATGTGACAGACCGCGACGCTGCGCAAAAAGTGTTGCGAGACAGTGAGCAAGCACTGCAGCGCGTCAATGACGAATTGGCCAGCCAAATGGAGCTGTACATGCTGACAGAAAGTTTGGCCCGAGTAGGGCATTGGACGGTTAGTCAGGACGACACCAGGCCACGCTGGTCTGCTGGCTTGTTTGATTTGGCGGGTTTTCCGCGCGATACCGACTTGTCATATCCCGTGGCGCGATCGCGTATTCACCCGGATGACTTTTCCGCTTTTGTTAGTGCCCGTGAACGCATGGATGGCACCACACTCGAATACCGCTGGGACAACCCGCAACATGGCCAGCGCTGGATGCGCAGCCGCATGCGCCGGCACCTCAAGGCTGACGGCACTTTTGTCGATATTGGTGTAGTGCAGGACTTTACGCGAGAGCAATTGGCCAAGTTGGCCTTGCAAGAGCAGTTGTCCATGATCCAGCGCATGACCAGTCGCGTGCCAGAGATGGTGTTTCAGTTTTTGAAACATAGCCCTGAGCTTGGCGAATTCGTGTTTGTCAGCGATGCGGTCAATGAACTGTTCAAGCTCACCCCTCAGCAAGTTATGAGTGATCAGCGCACTTTGTTTCGGCGCGTACATCCAGATGACTTGGACGACCTCTTAAAAAGCATGGCCGTCAGTGCACTCGATGGCATGACGTGGGCGCATGAATTTCGGGTGCAGTGGCCCGATGGGACTGTGCGCTCCATGTTTGGAAAGTCGATTTCTGTTTTGGAGTCGAATGGCCAAATCGTGGCCTATGGGTCAGTGACTGACATCACTGACCACAAAGCATCGCAAGTCTCCATGCGCGAGAGTGAGGCGCGCTTCAGAGCACTAACCCAACTTTCTTCTGATTGGTATTGGGAGCAGAATGCCGAATTTCGGTATGTGCGCTTTGACGGCGAACTGGTTGGCCAAGCTGGGCGCAGTGGGCCCGGTAGCATGGGCAAGACACGCTGGGAAGTGGGCGCGTTGAACATGTCCGCCCAAGATTGGGCCACGCATCGTGCGGTACTCGAAGCGCATGCCGAGTTTCGTGAGTTGGAACTGCAGGATGTAGACCACCATGGGCGCTCGTTTTGGATGTCTATTAGCGGTGCGCCTATTTTTGATGCCGATGGCTCGTTCAAGGGTTACCGTGGTGTGGGCCGTGATATCACCGCGCGCAAGCGCGCTGATGAAAAAATTGAACGCTTGGCTTTTTATGATGTGCTCACGGGACTGCCCAACCGTCGGCTTTTGTTGGACCGTCTGCAATTGGCGTTGGCCACCAGTGCACGCGACCATTCTGCCGGTGCGCTGCTGTTCATTGACCTTGACAACTTCAAAGACCTCAACGACACCCAAGGCCACGACGTAGGTGACTCGCTGCTGCAGCAAGTGGCATACAGGCTGATTGCCTGTGTGCGTGAGGTTGACACGGTCGCGCGGCTAGGAGGTGATGAGTTTGTTGTGATGTTGCAGTCTTTGGGCGGCGATATTGCAGTTGCCATAGCACAGGCTGAAATGGTGGGTAAAAAGTTGCTAACCCAGCTCAATCAGACCTATGTGCTGGGTAAGTTGGAGCACCACAGCACGCCCAGCATTGGCGTTGCCATGTTCCGTGACCAGCAGCAATCGGTGGATGAATTGCTCAAGCAAGCCGATTTGGCGATGTACGAGTCCAAGTCGGCGGGCCGCAATACCTTGCGTTTCTTTGACCCGGCCATGCAAGCCTTGGTCGCGGAGCGCACTGCACTGGAAGCCGACTTGCGCCAAGGACTCAAGCGCAACGAGCTGGTGGTGTACTACCAGCCGGTGGTCGACGTGCACAGCCAGGTGGTAGGTGCAGAGGCGCTGGTGCGGTGGCAGCACCCGGCGCACGGGCTGGTGCAGCCCGACAGATTCATTTCCATGGCAGAGCAAACGGGGCTGATCTTGCCGCTGGGCGATTTTGTACTTGAGACCGCCTGCAATCAGTTGGCGCTATGGTCGATGCACGGCAGTACCGCCGAGTTGACCATTGCGGTGAACGTGAGCGCGCGCCAATTCAAGCACCCCGATTTTGTGCAACACGTGTTGGCGTTACTCAAGAAAACCAACGCTCAAGCACATTTACTCAAATTGGAATTAACAGAAAGTATGCTGCTGGGCGACACTTTAGACGCGGTGGCCAAAATGGCTGATTTGCGCAAGCACGGGGTGAAGTTCTCTTTGGACGACTTTGGTACCGGGTATTCGTCGCTGAGCTACTTGAAGTTGCTGCCACTGGAGCAACTCAAAATTGACCAGTCGTTTGTGCGTGATGTGTTGTCAGACCCTAACGATGCGGCCATTGCGCGCACCGTGTTGGCGCTGGGCAAGAGTTTGGGCTTGGCCGTGGTGGCGGAGGGTGTGGAAACCCAAGGGCAGCGTGAGTTCTTGGTTGAGGCGGGCTGCAAATGGTTTCAGGGCTACCTGTTTGGCAAGCCCGCGCCTATTGATCAATTTAAGTTTCAGTGCCCCGAGAGCTAGTCTTGGCTAACGGGGCGCGCACCGTTTAAAACGGCGAGTCGGGCTCTACAGAGGCTGCAGGTTCAGGCGCAACGGGCTCAGTTGCCGCAGTGGGCACTGCCTCGCCGCGTGTCATGGTTTGCGTGGCTTGGCGCACAGCAGCCTTGTCGCCTGCGCTGGCAAATTTGCTGTACTTGCCTAACAAACCAACCAACTGGCCGTACACGCGCGGATTGCCCGCCAGGCATTCGTTTTGTTCTAAAAACTCTGACTCACCGGTGAAGTTGCCCACCAGTCCACCGGCTTCGGTGACCAAAAGCGAGCCCGCAGCCACGTCCCAGGGCTGCAAGCCAAGCTCGAAGAATCCGTCGGTGTAACCCGCTGCTACGTAGGCCAAATCTAGCGCAGCAGCGCCAGGGCGGCGTAGGCCTGCTGTGCGTTGCATTACTTCGCCCATCATGCCCAAATAGCGGTTGAAATCATCACCCTGGCGGTAGGGGAAGCCAGTGGAGATCAGACTTTGCTTGAGCTCTGTGCGCTTGGAGACGCGAATGCGGCGGTCGTTCAAGAATGCGCCACGGCCTTTGGTTGCGGTAAACAGGTCGTTGCGGGTGGGGTCATACACCACGGCTTGCTCTATCTTGCCTTTAACGGCCAACGCAATGCTTACGCAGTACACGGGCAGGCCATGGATGAAATTGGTGGTGCCGTCCAGTGGATCGATGATCCAGACAAATTCAGAGTCTTGTGCGCCGTGCTCTTTGCCAGATTCTTCAGCCCAGATGCCATGGCCGGGGTACGCCGCCAAAAGCGTTTCTATGATCGCTTGCTCTGCAGCATGGTCTACCTCGGTAACAAAGTCGTTGGCCTTCTTTTGGGAGACACGAACAGATTCGATATCGAGCGCAGCGCGGTTGATGATAGAGCCGGCGGCGCGAGCTGCTTTAACAGCCACATTGATCATTGGGTGCAGATTAGGCGACATAAATTGTGAGGTGAAGAGCGTTAAACCGACTGGCGATGCAGGCGGCGACAATAGCGCTATTTTAACGGGTTAACCCCTGAACGTGGGCCCTATAGCGCTATGCACACACGATTTATCCTCATCAACACCAGCCACGCAGGCAACGTGGGCGCTGCCGCCCGCGCCATGAAAACTATGGGGTTTGACGATTTGGTGCTGGTGGCACCGCGCTGGGCCAACGTGCTGCGCCGTGAAGAAACCATCCAACGCGCTAGCGGTGCGCTGGACGTTTTGGACAAATGCCGCATTGTCGAGACGCTGGACGAAGCGCTGGACGGCATCACCCACCTGTGCGCCACCGCCATGACACCGCGTGACTTCGGTCCACCTACCACCACGCCGCGCGAGCACTTTGAGGCGCTATTAAAAAGTGAGCTGCCTGCGCAAAGCCCACGCGGGCTACAGCAAGGCATGGGGTTCTTGTTCGGTTCCGAGCGCTTTGGTATGCGTAACGAGGACGTGTACCGCTGCCACGTGTGCCTCTCCATTCCCAGCAACCCCCAGTTTGGCTCGCTCAATATCGGCGCGGCTTTACAGGTGGTGGCGTATGAGTGGCGGTTGGCTTTGGGTGGGTTTTCTGACTTCGCTGGCCCGGAGCCAGTCGAAGGCCAGGCGGGTCGATTGGCCGATGCTGCCCAGGTGGCCGGCATGCTCACCCACCTGGAGCAGGCGCTGGTGGCCTTGGAGTTTCTTGACCCCGCCGCGCCCAAAAAGCTCATGCCCCGGCTCAATGCGCTGTTCAACCGCGCCAATGTGACGCAAGAGGAAATCCACATCCTGCGCGGCATAGCCAAATCGATTTTGCAAATGCGCAAAACGTCCCCAACTGCTTGACACAGTTACAGCAAGGCAGAAGCCATGAAACTCCCCACCTACTTCATCTCCCACGGCGGCGGCCCCTGGCCCTGGATGCCCGACATGCGCCATTCCATGCGCGTGCTGGAGGCTGCGCTCAAAGACATGCCGCGCCAGATTGGTGTCACGCCCAAGGCGATTTTGATGGTCTCCGGCCACTGGGAAGACGCCGCGTTTGCCGTCATGTCCAACCCCCACCCCGGCATGCTGTACGACTACTACGGCTTCCCGCCCGAGACCTACAACGTGGTGTACCCGGCCCCTGGCGCGCCCGAGTTGGCGCTGCGGGTGCAAAGCCTGATTGCCGCAGCCGGCCTGCCCACGCGGCTGGATGCCGACCGTGGGTTTGACCACGGCGCGTTTTCGCCTTTGGAGGTGATGTACCCCCAAGCAGAAGTACCCGTCGTTCAGCTGTCGCTGCAGCAGGGGCTAGACCCGGCACAGCACATCGCATTGGGCCGTGCACTGGCCCCGCTGCGCGATGAGGGCGTGCTCATCGTGGGCAGCGGCCTGAGTTACCACAACCTGCGTTTGTTCGGCCCGGCAGGCCGCGCACCGTCGCAGGCGTTTGATGGCTGGCTGCAGACCACTATGGGCGCTGCGCCAGCCCAACGCCAGGCGCAATTGCTGCAATGGGCGTCCGCATCGTCCGCCCGCACTGCACATCCGCGCGAGGAGCACTTGCTACCGCTGATGGTGGCGGTGGGTGCAGCCTTTGACGAAGAGTCCACCTGCGTGTACCACGAAGAAGGTGTTTTTGGCGGCGTGACGGCATCTAGCTTTCGGCTGGGTGCGGTACCGCAATGAACAGTGCCCATAACGTTTAGACTCGATTCCATGTTTTCTCGCCTTCGCTCCGACATCCAATGCATTCTTGACCGCGACCCCGCCGCGCGCACCGCATGGGAAGTGCTGACCTGCTACCCCGGCCTGCACGCACTGGTGCTACACCGCCGCGCGCACTGGTGCTGGAACCACGGTTTCAAGTGGCTGGGCCGCTTTATCTCGCATGTGGGGCGTTTTGCCACGGGCATTGAAATTCACCCCGGCGCCAAGATAGGTCAGCGCGTGTTTTTTGACCATGCCATGGGCGTGGTGGTGGGCGAAACTGCCGAAATTGGCGACGGCTGCACCATTTACCAAGGCGTCACCCTAGGCGGTACATCGCTCTACAAAGGTGCCAAGCGCCATCCCACGCTGGGCAAAGACGTGGTGGTGAGTGCGGGTGCCAAGGTGCTGGGCGGCTTTGAAGTGGGCGATGGTGCCAAGATCGGCAGCAACGCCGTGGTGATCAAACCCGTGCCTGCCGGGGCCACCGCAGTGGGTATTCCGGCGCGCATTCTGCCCAGCAAGACCGGCGAAAGCGCGGATATCAGCACCGCCGAGCCCAAGTTCAGTGCCTACGGTATCACCCAAGAAGATGACCCGGTAAGCCAAGCCTTGCGCGGGCTGATCAATTCAGCCTCTGGCCAAGACCACCAAATTGCACTGTTGTGGAAGGCGATTGAGTCGTTGTCCACCAGTCGCACCAACACCGATTGCCCCTCCGACTGCATGCCCAAAGACGCGGCGCGCAAAGAATGCTTTGAGGCAGACAAACTCAATCAACTTATTGGGAAATAACTGCACTGTCTGCGGATGGACAGTGCAATCAGTTGTATGGCAGTGAAAAACAGCTATTGATTTGATAGCTGCTTGCGCATATTCCACGAGGGCTACAGCCCTAAGAAGCATTTATTTTGGTGGACGAACGGCATTTTTCGGCCGGAACGCTTTGCACACCGAATCGTCTGTCTCCAGGTACGGGCCACCAATCAGGTCAATGCAGTAGGGCACAGCGGCAAAGATGCCGTTGACAATTGATTTGCCTTCGGCATCGCGCAAGCCTTCCAGCGTTTCGGCAATTGACTTGGGTTGCCCCGGCAGGTTGATGATCAGGCTTTTGTCGCGAATCACCGCCACCTGGCGCGACAAAATCGCGGTGGGTACAAAGTTCAGGCTGATGGCGCGCATCTGCTCGCCAAAGCCGGGCATCTCTTTGTGCGCCACGGCCAGGGTGGCCTCAGGCGTGACGTCGCGCAGCGCAGGGCCGGTGCCGCCGGTGGTCAGCACCAGGCTGCAGCCAGCGTCCACTAGCGCAATCAGGGTGGCGCTGATGGTGGCTTGCTCGTCAGGAATCAGACGCGCGTCAAACGTGATGGGGTTGCGCAGTGCGCGGCCTAGCCACTCCTTTAGCGCGGGCAAGCCTTTGTCCTCGTACACGCCGCTGGACGCGCGGTCGCTGATGGACACAATGCCTATGCGGACCGCATCGAACGTGTTGCTGCTCAATCTTCGTCTCCGTCCAGGTTGGCTATCAGGGCTTCACGCACCATCTGAAAAATGTCGCGGTACGAGCGCCCGTGGCGCAGAGCCTCGCCGGGCTTCTCAGGCTTGGCATCTTTGCGTGCCTGGCGAACCAGC
>JBEGPS010000045.1:0-2872 GCA_041181325.1 Pseudomonadota bacterium | reverse complement strand
AAGCGCAAGGGTGAACACACACGCTGCGCCCCATACATTACGCACCTCAGGAAACACGCGACCCTCCAAGCCAAACGCTGCCCGAATACTGGTTTGCAGCGGGCCGCTAAATTGCAGATAGTCGGTGTATGCATAGGCCACCACGTAGGCGGGCATGGCCAGGGGCAGCAGTAAGGCCCACTCCAAAGTGCGGCGCATCGGGAAGTCAAACAGCGTGACCGCAGCCGCTGACACCGTGCCCATGCTGATCACCCCCGCACTCACCAACAGGCATAGCAAGAGCGAGGTGCCCAGATAGTCGGGCAACACCGTGTTGGCCATCTCGGCCAAGATGCTGGCAGATGCCGGGTTCCACTGCGCCCAAGAACACAGCACGGTCAGCACAGGCAGTGCCAGCAACAAGGCCAGCACAAGCAAAATCCAGCGAAAAAATAGGCGGTAGCTCAAAACCATGGGGCATTGTAGGTAGCCGCACAAGAGAGCTTGCCCACAGGCCGTCTCTACAATGATGCGATGTTTTTAGATGTTGCTCAGCTTTCGGTCAGTTACGCGGATCGTAGCCACCCCTCGGTGGACAACGTGACTTTGGGACTGCATGCCGGTGAGATGGGCGTGCTTATTGGCCCTTCGGGCTGTGGCAAAACTACGCTGTTGCGCGCTGTGGCAGGTCTTGAGCGTGCCAGTGCCGGTGAGATTGGGCTGGCCCAATCGGTGGTCAGCAGTGGCAGTGTGCATGTGGCGCCCGAGGCGCGGCGCATTGGCATGGTGTTTCAAGACTATGCCCTTTTCCCCCATTTAAGCGTGCAGGATAACGTGCGCTTTGGCCTGTACAAATTGCCACGGCCACAGCGGGAGGCGCGCGTGCGCGAGGTGCTGGCCTTGGTCGGTTTGGCCAGCAGCGCGCAGCGTTACCCGCACGAGTTGTCGGGTGGCCAGCAGCAGCGTGTAGCCCTGGCGCGCGCGTTGGCGCCCAAGCCGCAACTGCTGTTGCTCGATGAGCCCTTTTCTAACCTGGATGTTGAACTGCGCGAGCGCTTGGCCTTGGAGGTGCGCGGTATTTTGAAAGAAGCGCAAACCACCGCCTTGTTTGTGACCCATGACCAAATGGAAGCCTTCGCCATTGGTGATGTAATTGGTGTGATGTCCGAAGGCCACTTGCACCAGTGGGACGATGCCTACACGCTGTACCACCGGCCCGCCACGCGCTTCGTGGCCGAGTTCATTGGCCACGGCGTGTTCACACCCGCCACCTTGCGCGAGGTGAACAACCAAGTGGTGGTGCAAACGCCTATGGGTGATTTGGTGGACGTCGCTGAGTGCCCGCTGCCTTGCACCTTTGCATCAGGTGAGTGCGATGTGCTGCTGCGTGCCGATGACATCGTGCATGACGACGATGCGCCGGTGAAGGCGGAAATCATTCGCAAATCATTTCGCGGCTCAGAGTTTTTGTACACCTTGCGCTTGAAAACCGGCGAAACGGTGATGGCCCATGTGCCCAGCCACCACGACCACAAATTGGGCGAGTGGATTGGCATTCGTGCCGAGGTGGACCACGTGGTCACGTTCAACCGCGCTTGCCCCGTGAATGGCAACGACTTGTGCAACATGCCGTGTGCCGAGCACGAAGCGCCCCATGCGCAAGCCCAAGTGCAGCCTATTCACTTTCACGATAAGTCATCGGCCTAAGCGGATCTCGTTCCTCGAACAAGCGGCTTGCGAGCCGCTTTTTTATTACGCTTGCGTATTTGAAAAGCGCACCGAGAACCGTGCACCCGGCATGGCCTTGCCAGGCGCTGCATCTTCTAGCGTCACGACAGCGGCGTGTTGGTCCGCAATTTCCATCACGATGGGCAGCCCTAAGCCCGAGCCATCAGCCTCGGTGCCCAAGGCGCGGTAGAAGGGCTGGAACACCAAATCTCGCTCGGCTTCTGGAATGCCGGGCCCAGAGTCTTCGACTTGCAACACCACCACTTTGCCAAACTTGTCGGCGAGCAAACGCACGGTAATGACGCCCGGGTGCTCCTCGGTGGAGGGTGTGTAGTTGATGGCGTTGTCCACCAAGTTGCGCACCATTTCTTTGAGCAGCGTGGGGTTGCCTATCACGCGAACGCCGGTGCTGCCAGACGTGGCACCTTCGTAGCCGAGGTCAATGTATTTGTCCATGGCGCGGGGCAGCGAGTCTTGAATCACATCGCTCACCAAGCTGACCAAATCACACGGGCTGCGTGCAATGTGTGTGGTGCCGCTTTCGGCGCGCGCCAGTGACAACAGCTGGTTGACCGTGTGTGTGGCGCGAATGCTGGCGCGGCCAATGAGTTTGAGCGATTGCTTGAGTTCATCCGCGCTCGAGTCGGCGCGTTGCGCCAAATCGGCCTGCATGCGCAAACCCGCGAGTGGCGTTTTCAGCTGGTGCGCGGCGTCGGCCAAAAACCGTTTCTGCGTGGCGATGGATTCTTTGAGGCGCGTCAGCAAATCGTTGATAGACGCGACGAGTGGCGCCACTTCTTGCGGTACGGCAGATTCGTCCAACGGGCTCAAGTCATCGGGCTTACGCAGGCGAATGCGTTCTTCGAGCTTGTTCAGCGGGCGAATGCCACGCGCCAAGGCCAACCACACCAGCAACACGGCCAGCGGCAAGATGACGAACTGCGGCAGCATGACGCCTTTGATAATTTCGGTGGCTAACACCGAGCGTTTTTCTAACGTCTCACCCACTTGAACCAGCACGGGTTTGGCTCCTGGCATGTCTACGCGTACCCATGTGTAGGCCACGCGTACTTCGGCACCGCGCATCTCGTCATCGCGGATGCGAACTTCGCCTGGCAGGGGTTTTTCTTCGTCGGGGGGCAGCGGAAAGTCGCGCTCGCCGCTC
>JBEGPS010000044.1:0-17168 GCA_041181325.1 Pseudomonadota bacterium | reverse complement strand
TGTCGTTCTTGAATCGCGCCAGGTGACCGAGGCGGGCGCAATCCCTATCAAGAAACTGCCCACACGGGTGACCTCCATGACCCGGCTGTCCGACGATGTGATGGTCTTGCAACTCCAGTTGCCTGCGAATGACAATTTCACCTATCGCCCTGGCCAGTATGTCGAGTTCATGTTGCGCGATGGTGCACGGCGCAGCTACTCCATGGCCAATGCACCGCAAGCCGGAAATAGTCTGGAATTGCATATTCGTCATATGCCAGGCGGCAAGTTCACAGACCACGTGTTTGGGGCGATGAAAGAGAAGGAAATTCTGCGCATTGAAGGCCCATTTGGCTCTTTCTTTTTGCGCGAAGACTCGAAAAAACCACTCATTTTTCTGGCATCAGGCACAGGTTTTGCGCCCATCAAGGCACTCATTGAGTACATGCAACAGATTGCTATAGCGCGCCCAGTCACTCTGTATTGGGGAGGACGCAGGCCCTCAGACCTTTACATGGACGCATGGGTTCGCGAACAGGCAGCAACGCATCCACTGCTGACCTACGTGTCCGTCGTATCTAACGCAATTGAAGAAGACCACTGGGCTGGTAGAACAGGCTTTGTCCATCAGGCGGTTTTGCAAGACCACCCTGACCTCAGCGGGTACCAGGTCTATGCCTGCGGCGCGCCAATCGTTATTGATTCAGCGCGCCGGGATTTCTGTGGTGCAGCACAGCTCCCAGAAGAAGAATTCTTCGCCGATGCATTTACATCGCTGGCTGATAAACAACTGACCTGACATCCCAGGTCAAGAGTTGCCGCCTTTGCCGTGACCAGCCCTCTGGTCACGCTGCTTGTCGTGCTTCTCACTCGCAATGTCCCTGCTGGCATGGTTTTCCATTTTGAGCAGGTGCTTGCGTTCTTTGACCGTCACAGTGCCATCCGACTTGGCACTGGCCTCGGCACTTGCAATGCGTTTTTCACGCAATTCCAAGCGCTTGGTTTCACGCGGTGTTAATTGGCCTGATGCTACACCTTGGTCTATGCGTTTCTCTTGGTTCGCCTGACGTTGATCAATGCGGGGCGTGGCCAGCGGGTCTTTGGGTGCAGCCTGCGCAAAAGCAGCGCCGCCAATAGACAGTGACAAAACGGCAATCAGGGTGCGAATTTTCATTATGAACTCCAGGGTGTTGTTGCATGGAATAACTCCATGTACAGACAACGCGGCATACCAAGGTTTCACCGACAAACACATTGCAAAGACATGTAATGAAATGTTACGTCGATGCCGGCTTCCACTCACTTGCAACCACCGCAAAGACCACCAAAATCGCGCCAATCGCCGCTATGAACGTCAGCCCTTCACCTAGCCACGACCAGGCAAACAGGGCTGCAAACACCGGCTCCATGGCGTAAACCAACGCGGCTTTTTCGGCAGCTACATGTTGCTGCGCCATGGCCTGTATAAACAACATGGCAGATGTGGCCACAACACCCAGATATGCCAAACCCAATCCAATTGACCAGTTCATGCGGCTTGGCAATGTCTGCAAAGCATCTGTGCCCAGATCCGAAAACAACATCCACACCCCGCCCAGTGCGGCCATCCACACAATTTGGGTTGCTGCAAGTTCGCGAGGACTGTGGTTTGGCGCTCGCTTAGATAGCAATGTGACATATGCAGCATAGGCCAATGCACCGAATATGGTGGCACTATCAGCAAGCCAATGTGCCCCGCCATCCCAAGACATGAGTCCAATACCAAGACACGCCAAACATGCCGCCAACAGCATGACCCATGACAAGCGCTGCCCCAAGGCAATACCCAAAAGTGGAACCATCAACACATTGAGACTGGTGAGAAAAGCACTGCGGTTAGAGGATATGAATTCCAGCCCATAGGCTTGGGCCACATAGGACACCAACACTAGCACACCCAAAACACCACCATCACACCAGGCTCGCCGTGATGCAGACCATGCCCACGGCAACATGCATGCGGCTGCAATAAGAAACCGCAATGCGGAAATCTCAATGCCGCTGAGCGAAGCGGTAGCGAGCTTTAAAACAGGAAATGTGGCACCCCAGACCAGGGTGACAAAAATAAGTGCGAGTACGTAGCGATTCAACGCACATATTCCAAAGTAGTTATTCGCCCAGGTAGGCCGCTCGCACTTTTGGATCTACCAGCATTTCTTTTGCGTCACCGGTCATGGTGACAATGCCCGACTCCATAACATAGCCACGATTGGCAATGGACAAAGCGCGGCTGGCATTTTGCTCGACCAACAACACGGTCACACCCTGAGCGTAAACATCTTTTACTACTTCAAAAATCTTGTCAACCATGATGGGTGACAGGCCCATAGAGGGCTCATCGAGCAGCAGCACCTTGGGTCGGCTCATCAGTGCACGGCCCATAGCCAACATTTGCTGCTCGCCTCCTGACATGGTACCGGCCAACTGGTCTTTGCGCTCGCGCAAACGTGGGAAAATGGTGAACATTTTTTCCATATCGGCCGCAATACCATCCGCATCGTCGCGGATATAGGCTCCCATTTGCAAATTTTCGATGATGGTCATGCGGGTGAATACGCCACGCCCCTCAGGCACCATGGCCAAGCCCTGTTTCACCAAATCCCAAGGTCCTTGGCCCTTGATGCTTTTTCCCAAGTATTCGATATCACCTGCGTTGATCGGCAGGGTACCGGTGATGGCTTTCATGGTGGTGGTTTTGCCAGCACCGTTGGACCCGATCAGGGAGACCAGCTCGCCCTCGCGCACTTCGAAATCAACGCCTTTGACGGCCTGAATGCCACCATAGGACACCTTCAAACCACTTACTTTGAGCAACGTTTTTGTCATAGTCATTCCTTGGCCGGCTTAATGGGAGCTGGTGCCCAAATAGGCCTCAATCACTTTTTCGTTCCGTTGCACGTCAGCCGGTGTGCCTTCGGCAATTTGCTTGCCATAGTCCAGCACCGTGACACGATCACACAGGCCCATGACCAACTTCACGTCATGCTCAATCAACAAAATAGTGCGGTTGTCTTTGCGAATTTGGTCGATTAACTCACGCAGCATCACTTTTTCGGTGGCGTTCATGCCGGCAGCGGGTTCGTCCAGCGCAATCAGTTGCGGATCCGTGGCCAAGGCGCGAGCGATCTCCAGGCGGCGTTGATCGCCATAGCTCAAAGTGCGGGCTTTGTAATCGGCAAATTTGCCGATGCCGACGTAGTCCAGCAACTCATGGGCACGTTTGGCAATGGCTGCCTCTTCACTCTTGAAGCTGGTGGTACGAAACACTGCACCCAACAAACCTGAATGGGTGCGAATGTGGCGGCCCACCATCACATTTTCGAGCGCGGTCATTTCTGCAAACAAACGAATGTTTTGGAATGTGCGTGCGATACCTGCCTTTGCCACCGTGTGCACTGCCGTGGGCTGATAAGTTTTACCAGCCAATTCAAAGCTACCGCTGTCGGGCGTATACAGCCCGGTAAGAACGTTAAAAAATGTGGTCTTGCCCGCGCCATTGGGCCCAATCAACCCGTAGACCTGACCGCGTTCAATCTTGATGCCCACATCGCTGAGGGCTTGCAGGCCACCAAATCGCTTGGATACGCCGGAGACGTTGAGTACTGTGTCTGTCATGTTCGTTCCATTCAGGATTTGTTGGCCTGCAGGGATTTACCGTGTTCCGGCGAGGGCCACAAACCTCGTGGACGGATCAGCATGATGCTGATCATGGCCAGCGCAATCAGCAACTGGCGCAAGATGGAAGCATCCAAACGCCCGCCTGTCATGGCCTGCAATGGCCCTGCCACATAGCGCAATACTTCGGGCAATGCGGAAAGTAATACTGCACCCAAGATAACGCCTGGCAAGTGCCCCACACCACCAAGCACCACCATCGCCACAATCATCACCGATTCCATCAAGCTAAATGACTCTGGCGAAATGAAACCCTGAAACGCCGCAAACATAGCGCCGGATACGCCTCCAAAAGTGGCACCCATGCCGAATGCAAGTAACTTCAAATTGCGGGTGTTGATGCCCATGGCTTTGGCGGCAATTTCGTCTTCACGAATCGCCATCCATGCGCGGCCTACACGTGACAACTCCAAACGGTGACATATCACCACACTCACCACCACCAAGGCCAAAAACAGGTAGTAATACAGAGAGACAGAAGCCACCTCGAAACCAGCGACCACCAGCTTCTTGCCCAAATCCAGACCGAAGAAACTTAAAGAATCGATCTGGTTAATGCCTTTGGGTCCGTTGGTGATATTGACGGGGTGATCTAAATTGTTCAAAAACACGCGGATGATTTCACCAAATCCAAGCGTCACAATGGCCAGGTAGTCTCCCCGCAGGCGCAATGTAGGTGCCCCAAGCAAAATACCAAAAACACCTGCGATGGCTGCCGCCAACGGAATCACAACCCATATCGGTGTGTGCAAACCATTAGGAAACATCGCGGCAATGGCAGGGAACGCTTCTGCCAGATGGGGCGAAGACATCAAGCCGAACATGTACGCACCGATGGCAAAAAAAGCCACGTACCCCAAGTCCAATAGGCCGGCGTAGCCCACCACGATATTGAGCCCAAGCGACAGCAGCACAAAGAGCAACGCCATGTCTGCAATGCGAACCCATGCGTTACCAAACGACTGAAGCAGCAGCGGCAAAACCAGCAGCCCCGCAGCAAACAGCAACGTAGTGATCAATTTTTGTTGTTTCATCAACATACTCCTCAAGCGCGGTCAGCCACACGTTCACCCAACAAACCGGAGGGGCGCAGCGTCAGCACAATGATCAACACGATAAAAGCGAAGATGTCAGAGTAATGACTACCCAGTACACCGCCGGTGAGCGCACCGATGTAGCCAGCACCAATAGATTCAATCAGCCCCAACAAAATAGCTCCCACCACTGCACCGGCCAAGTTTCCAATGCCGCCAAACACAGCCGCCGTAAAGGCTTTCAGGCCAGGCAAGAAGCCCATGGCATGTTGCGCCGTGCCGTAGTTGGATGCGTACATCACCCCTGCAATAGCTGCCAGCACTGCACCAATAATGAAGGTGGCCGAAATCACCATGTCGGGCTTCACACCCATCAAACCTGCAACGCGTGGATTTTCAGCGGTGGCACGCATGGCGCGGCCCAGCTTGGTGTAGTTCACCAACCACATCAAAATAGCCAGAGAAGCAGCTGTAACACCCAAAATCATCACCTGGGTGGGCGTAATCACCGCGCCAGCAATATCAATGGGCGTATTGGGCAACAGCGTGGGGTACGACTTGAAATTGGGCTTCCAAATGATCATAGCCAACGTTTGCAGCAAGATGGACATGCCGATCGCGGTGATCAGTGGCGCCAGTTTCGGGCTGTTGCGCAGCGGACGATAAGCCACTTTTTCTATGGTGTAGTTCAAAGCTGCGGCCACTACACACGAAATAACGAGCGCAATAAACAGAATGACAAAACCAGGCGTTCCGGGCATAGATTCCTGCATCTGACCAATGATGGTCCAACTGGTCAATGCCCCCACCATCATGACTTCACCGTGCGCAAAGTTGATCAAATTAATGATGCCGTACACCATGGTATAGCCCAAAGCGATGAGCGCATACATGCTGCCCAACACCAGACCATTGATGACCTGTTGTATAAAAATATCCATAGACTTCTCCGATTTTTTGGCCGGCGCATTGGTCAACAAATTGGGGAATCAAAATGTCACCAAGCGATACGGCCTTGTAGGCTATACCTGTACTTAAGCAAGAAACTCGCCACGACGGATGGGTGACTTTCGAGTGGTTTGGATTGTAGCCAACGCACTGCACCCATTGGGTGCATCACGCCCGGGGTTTACCCTTGCGCTGCCATTCCACGCACTACATTAGTTGCGCTTATTTAGCCCGGTTGCGTTGGGCAAGTTCACGCATTTTTTCAGCTATTCGTATTTCCAGGCCACGCTCTACCGGATGGTAAAAAGTGAGCGCGTCCAGACCTTCTGGCATATAGCGTTCTCCCGCAGCAAAGCCATCTTGTTCATCGTGGGCATAGCGGTAGCCCTTGCCGTAGTCCAGCTCTTTCATCAGCTTGGTAGGCGCGTTGCGCAAATGCATAGGTACTGGGCGTGTACCGTCTTTCTTCACAAAGGCTTTGGCCTCATTGAATGCCCTGTACACCGCGTTAGATTTGGGTGCGATGGCCAGGTAAACCACGCACTCGGCCAGCGCCAACTCGCCTTCAGGCGTACCCAGGCGCTCATAAACTTCTGCGGCATCCAGTGCCAACCGCAGTGCGCGCGGATCGGCCAATCCGATGTCCTCACTGGCCATTCGAATTAACCGGCGTGCCATGTATTTAGGATCTGCACCACCATCCAACATGCGCACTAGCCAGTACAACGACGCGTTGGGGTCGCTGCCGCGCACGCTTTTGTGCAGTGCCGATATCGTGTCGTAAAACTGCTCTCCGCCTTTGTCGTAGCGGCGCATGCGCTCGCCCAGTACCTTGAGTAACCAGACATCGGTAATTTCAGTCACCTTCTCTTGGCCGGCAGCCACCGCCAAGGTCTCCAAGGTGTTGAGCAACCGCCTGGCATCACCGTCGGCATACGCGATCAGCCTGTCAACTGCTATACTTTCTATAGCTGGTTGCGCACTATCGGCAAGGGCTCTGGCTACTATTTGCTTCAAATCTTCACCGCTGAGCGGCTGCAACACGTACACCGCCGCCCGCGATAGCAACGCAGAATTCACCTCAAAGGACGGATTCTCGGTGGTGGCTCCAATAAAGGTGAACAGCCCGCTTTCCACATGCGGCAAAAACGCATCTTGCTGGCTTTTATTAAACCGGTGCACCTCGTCCACAAATACGATGGTGTGACGCCGCTCCAGGCCATCTCTGGCAACTTGGGCCTGCTCAACTGCCTCGCGAATTTCTTTGATGCCCCCCAGCACAGCGCTGATGGTGATGAATTGCGCATCAAACGCATGGGCCATCAGGCGTGCAATGGTGGTCTTGCCAGTACCTGGCGGGCCCCAAAGAATGCAGCTATGGGGCTGCCCGGACTCAAAGGCCAGCCGCAATGCCATGCCCTCACCCAGCAAATGCTGCTGACCAATCACATCGCCAAGGTTTTGGGGGCGTAAACGCTCAGCCAGGGGCTGGTGAAATCGGTAGGCTTGCATGGGTTCCGATTGTGAAGCACACCGCACTTTAGAAAAAGGCTGCGCATCAATGGCTACTGCCATGGCTTCACGGTTACTGCCGAATCACGTCAGCGCCTGCAGGAGGTTTGAACTGGAAGGTGCTGCCATCCAACGCAGCATTGCTTTGAAAGCCAGCAAACGTTAACACCGAGCGCTGACCAAACGCATCCAAAATTTCCAGCACCGCAAGCTCGTTGCCCTTAAGACCGACGCGCACGGATTGCAATGAACTGTCTTTGGCTTTGGGCGCGGCCAACACCCATTCCAAGCCCTCTTTGTCAGCCGCGTTGGTCAGCACGAAATCTGCTTGTAGCGCCTTAATATCTGCTGCAGAAGCGATCAATGCGGCAGGGGTTGAGCCCAACACACTGGCCTGCTTGCGCGCAGTGACCTGGTTCAAGTCCGCGTCAAACAGCCACAGCGTTTGGCCATCGGCCACGATGGTTTGCTCAAACGGTTTTTTGTAAACAAACTTGAAGCGGTTGGGCCTGGAAAATTCAAATGACCCACTGGAAATTTTAGTCCTCGCCGCTTGCCCGTCCTTTGCGGGCAACGTCACCACCTGCGAAAAATCTGCCCGGCCTGACTTAGTCTGCTTAACAAAGTTCTCCAAGCCTTCTAGGCCGGTAGCCCCCGTGGAATAAGCGTAAGCAGCTATAAAAAAAGTAGCAACTTTTAACAGAAATGATTTATTCATTGCGGGTAGGCACCAAAATTTCACGCTGACCGCTGCCACTCATGGAGCTGACCAAGCCTGCTTTTTCCATGTCTTCCACCAACCGGGCAGCCCGGTTGTAGCCAATCTTTAAATGGCGCTGCACCAGAGAAATACTGGCTTTGCGGTTTTTCAAAACCACCTCAACCGCCTGGTCATACATCGGGTCCTTTTCGCCGCCGCTGTCGCCACTGCCGCCGGCACCGTCTTCGCCATCCACTGTTCCGCCTTCAAGCACGCCATCGATGTAGTTGGGTTCGCCCTGGCTTTTGAGATAGCTCACCACTCGGTGCACTTCATCGTCACTCACAAACGCACCATGTACCCGAACGGGATAGCCCGTGCCGCTGGCCATGTAGAGCATGTCGCCCATGCCCAGCAGCGCCTCTGCGCCCATTTGGTCCAGAATCGTACGGCTGTCGATCTTGGAGCCGACCGAGAACGCGATACGCGTAGGGATATTCGCCTTGATCAAGCCCGTAATCACATCCACGCTGGGGCGCTGGGTGGCCAAAATCAGGTGAATGCCAGCAGCGCGGGCTTTTTGGGCCAAGCGTGCAATCAGCTCTTCAATCTTCTTGCCCACCACCATCATCAAGTCGGCCAGCTCGTCGATGATCACCACAATGTGCGGCAACCGATCAATCGGCTCGGGGCTCTCTGGGGTCAGGCTAAACGGGTTGTAAATAAACTCGCCCCGGGCTTTTGCTTCGTCAATCTTGGCGTTAAAGCCAGCCAGGTTGCGCACGCCCATCTTGCTCATCAGCTTGTAGCGCTTTTCCATCTCGGCCACACACCAATTCAGGCCATGGGCGGCCTGCTTCATGTCGGTCACCACCGGAGCCAGCAAGTGCGGAATACCCTCGTACACCGACATCTCCAGCATCTTGGGGTCAATCATCAGCAGTCGCACGTCTCGCGCTTCGGCCTTGTATAGCAACGACAAAATCATGGCGTTGATACCCACTGACTTGCCCGAACCCGTGGTACCCGCCACCAGCACGTGCGGCATCTTGGCCAAATCAGCCACTACGGGGTTACCGATAATGTCTTTTCCCAGCCCCATGGTGAGCATGGACTTGGCCTCGTTATAAACCTGTGAGCCCAAAATCTCAGACAACCGGATGCTTTGACGCTTGGCGTTGGGTAGCTCCAGCGCCATGGTGGTTTTGCCTGGAATGGTTTCCACCACACGGATGGACACCAGGCTCAAGCTACGCGCCAAGTCTTTGGCCAAGCCCACAATTTGCGAGCCCTTGACGCCGGTAGCGGGTTCAATCTCATAGCGCGTAATCACCGGGCCGGGTTGGGCCAGCACTACACGCACCTCGACGCCAAAGTCCTTTAACCGCCGCTCAATCATGCGACTGGTCATCTCCAGCGTGTCGGGGTCCACAGTTTCTTGGCGCAGTTGCGCGCCGTCCAACAGCGCTACTTGCGGTAGCCTGCTGTCAGGCATTTCAACAAACAGAGGTTTTTGACGCTCTTTGGCTACACGGGTACTGGGTGGCAATTCAATGGCTACAGGCTCAATCACTACAGGCTGAGGGTGGTGTACTTCAATCTCTTCTCGCTCTTCAAACACCACCTCTTCGCGCTCACGCATGGCCTGCTGCCCCATTTGTATATCTTGTGCTACTTCGCGCTTCTCTCGCTGCGAATTTACAAACGCATCAATGCGCGCACCTATTCGTTCTGCAAGTCGTATCCAAGAAAATCCAAACACCATTGCCGCGCCTGCCACACCCAAAACAATCGCGACTAGCCCAGACCCCGCAAACCCCAGCCACTTGACGCTTAGAGTCCCCATTGCATAACCCAGCACGCCACCGATGTGACCAGGTAATAGAGGCTCAAGCCGGTACAACCGTGCCCACTCCAGGGCGCTGCTGGCGCACAGCAGCATCCCCAGTCCCAACCAAAATACCAACCGGTGCACGGATGCGAAATCACCGCCGCCATGGGCAGCGGTGTTGCTGATTTCCTCGCCACGCAGGCGGCTTGCCAACACGGCAAGCCACTGGCGAACGGCAACCGCTACACACCACCAGACAGAAAATCCAAAAAGAAAATAACTCAAGTCTGCTAACCATGCGCCCAAGCGCCCAGCACGATTGAAGATCGCAGTACCGGCACCAGACGTGGACCAAGCAGCATCCGCGTGGTTGTAACTCAGCAATGCAATCAGCCAAAGTGCCAACAAAATAAACCCCATAACCAATCCAACTTCGTTGGCAAACTTGGCAAAACCCGAGGGCTCAGGAGCTGATTTAGAAGATGTGGTTTGGAGTGTGTGAAGCGAGTAAGTCATGGTCGATGGATGCTGCATTGAAGCATACCCCAGAGGCGGTTTAGCGCGGGCTTTGCCGCCGCTCGTTCACCATCATAGAACCTCCCTCAAGGGTTTGCAGGAAACCTTTTTCTTCGAAATCTTTCATCACCCGGCTCACCATCTCACGCGATGCACCAACCATCTTTGCCACGTCTTGTCGAGATACGCGGTCGCGAATTGTCAATACGCCCCGACCATCAGCTACCGCCGTCTCCAAAAGCACACTGGCTACGCGCGCATAAACACCCGTCAGAGCCAATGAACTGATTTTGTGATCGGCATACCGCAAACGCTTTGTGAGTACTCGCATTACGCCCAAGGCAATCGAGGCGTTTTCCGACAAAGCACGTAAAAACTCATCACGACCAAGCACTAGTACGTCGGTGAGTACCTCGGCATGGACTGAGGCAGAGTTTGGCTCTTGGTCTATAAGACACATATCGCCCATATAGTCACCTGAACGCAATATGGCCAAAATGACTTCACGGCCTTTTTTGTCCGTCATCAGTACGCGTGCGCGCCCAGTCAAAATTATCAGCAACACGTCGGAATGCGCACCTTGCTCCACCATGCACTCGCCGCGCTTGTAGCGCTTTTTTGTAACCGCGTTAGCCAGTGGCTCTGCTTGTTGCACCGTCAAATGTGCGAACAGGGGAACCCTCAGGATTAAATCTAAATTACTAATCATGGCCATAGCGAGACTTCGATGTGAGCTTGAGGGCAGGTTCTTACAATGGGAGAGAGACTACATTGAATTGGGCAGTACTGCCGCGCAATGTACATGTCAAATTGTCGTATTTTTGAGCACAAGGGCCATCTATGTCTAAATCCAAACACGCCAGAGTCCTGATTTTAGGTTCTGGCCCAGCAGGCTATACCGCCGCTGTCTATGCTGCACGCGCCAACCTCAACCCTCTGCTTATCACTGGCATGGCGCAGGGTGGGCAGTTAATGACCACCACTGAAGTGGACAACTGGCCCGCCGATGTGCACGGTGTGCAAGGCCCGGATCTAATGCAACGCTTCCAGGAACATGCTGAACGTTTCAAAACAGAAATTTTGTTCGACCACATCAATGCGGTGGACTTCAGCAAACGCCCTTTCACCCTCAAGGGCGACACTGACGAATACACCTGCGATTCACTGATCATCGCTACGGGTGCATCAGCAAAGTACTTAGGTTTACCTAGTGAAACCGCGTTTATGGGGCGCGGTGTATCGGGTTGCGCAACCTGCGATGGTTTTTTCTACCGCAACGAGACCTGCTGCGTAGTGGGAGGAGGCAACACAGCTGTTGAAGAAGCCTTATATCTCTCTAATATTGCGAGCAAGGTTTACTTGGTACACCGTCGCGACAAGTTCAAGGCCGAACCCATCTTGGTAGACAAACTAATGGACAAAGTGGCTGCCGGAAAAATCGAGCTAAAAACCTTCCGCACTTTGGAGGAAGTATTGGGAGACGCCAGTGGCGTAACCGGCATTCGTCTCAAAAACGTGGACGATGGCTCTACCGAAGACATTACCCTCAAGGGCTGCTTTATTGCCATTGGCCATGCGCCTAACACCGATATCTTTCAAGGCCAATTGGAAATGGCGGGAGGCTACATCGTCACCCAGGGCGGCCTGAAGGGTTTTGCAACACAAACTTCTGTGCCCGGCATATTTGCAGCTGGGGACGTGCAAGACCATGTCTACCGCCAAGCCATCACCAGCGCAGGTACGGGTTGCATGGCTGCGTTAGATGCACAACGTTTTCTGGAACAAGAGTAGCCCAGCGAAGCGACAAACCCAAAACCGCTATAATCTTAGGCTTTGCTGAATTCGCCCCGTGAGGGGCTTAGTTTTAATAAACGCAGCAATACGGGTTACCGCCACCCTTTTTATTGGCGAGGTGAGGCCGAAGCGAGATCTTTCACACCCCAAATGTGAACAGATCGCCAGTGACGGCCGTATTTGAACTATCGGAGTGTCCTAATGGCACGCGTATGTGAAGTAACGGGCAAAGGCCCAATGGTTGGAAACAATGTTTCCCACGCCAACAACAAAACCAAGCGCCGGTTCTTGCCGAACCTGCAATACCGCCGTTTCTGGGTCGAGACAGAAAACCGTTGGATCCGTCTGCGGATTTCGAACGCTGGTCTGCGTTTGATCGACAAAAACGGTATTGATGTTGTGCTCGCAGACCTGCGCGCACGTGGCCAAGCTTAAGGAGTAGCACCATGGCAACCAAAGGCGGACGCGAAAAAATCAAGCTGGAATCTACAGCAGGTACTGGTCACTTCTATACCACTACCAAGAACAAGAAAACCATGCCCGAGAAAATGTTGATCAAGAAATTTGATCCAAAAGCTCGCAAGCACGTGGACTACAAAGAAATGAAACTGAAGTAATTCAGTTCCAGATCCAAAGAACCCGCCCTCTCATTGAGTCGGCGGGTTTTTTGTTGACCAGCTTTTGCTTTGTTAGCCACGATGACAACAATTCATCGCCAGATCAGGCGGGTTGGGTGTTTTGCGAAGCGAGGTAAAGAAGGAGGCCGAAGGCCGGGTGACTCGAGCGCAACAGAACACCCAAGCCGCCTGATCCAGAAGTAATCTGATCTTTACGGATGGCGCAACTACAAACCAATTAGACGAAAAAAAGCCCGTCGATAAACGGGCTTTTGCATTTTCCGGCGAGTCACAAAACCTACGCGCGTGCCGCCCTCAACCGCATAGAGAATTCACTCAGTGCAGCAATACCACTGGCCTCTGCCCGATGGCACCAAGCTTGCAAATCTTGAATCAATTGCTCCCGTGACAGGCTGGTGTTTAACCATAATTGGCGCAGCTCTTCCCGCATAGTCACCATTTTGTCCAAAACGGGCGATGCAGCGCGTGCTTGGGCGAGTTCGGGAGCGGCAGATGCGGGAACTTTGTCGATATCACGGTGTAACCATCGCTGTGCAGCCTGGATAACTGCGGCGTCTGCGCTCCGGGCCTTCATCGACTCGAACTCTGTACGGGCTGCTATGCGCATGCCCTTGGCATAGGTTGCCATGATTTCGTAGCGGTTTGCGATCAACGCTTCCAAGGTTCGCTCATCGGCCAAAGGTTGAATTTCACCGAAAGCTACCTTGGGCGGTGTCTTTTTCACCTTGGCCAAGCCAAACGATTGCATGATGGTGATGTACATCCAGCCAATGTCGAATTCGTAAGGTTTGACCGACAACTTGGCCGATGTAGGGTAGGTGTGGTGGTTATTGTGTAACTCTTCACCTGCAATCAGGATGCCCCATGGAGAAATATTGGTGCTGGCATCGGGTGCTTCAAAGTTGCGATAGCCCCAATAATGGGCCGCGCCATTGATGATTCCGGCCGCCATGATGGGCGTCCACGCCATTTGCACCGCCCAGACTGCCAAGCCAGCCACGCCAAACAAGGCAAGGTCGGCGATCATCATCAAGCCCACGCCTTGCCACGAGAACCGGGTGTAGAGGTTGGTCTCAATCCAGTCGTTCGGTGTGCCATGGCCAAAGCGGGCCATGGTTTCTTTGTTCTTGGATTCGGCGCGATAGAGCTCAGCACCTTGCAGCAAAACAGTCTTAATGCCGTGGACATGGGGGCTGTGAGGGTCATCGGCTTGCTCACACTTGGCGTGGTGTTTGCGGTGAATGGCCGCCCACTCTTTGGTGACTTGCCCAGTGGTCAGCCATAGCCAAAACCGGAAAAAATGCGATGCAATGGGGTGCAGGTCTAGCGAACGGTGCGCTTGGTGACGGTGCAAAAACACCGTTACGCTGATCATGGTGATATGCGTCACGCCCAGTGCAAACAGCACAATTTGCCACCATGCAAAATTCAATACCCCATGGGCCAGCCACTCAATCGCTGCGTTCAGCACAGCCCAATCAGGTAACAACATAGTTTGATTTGTCTTTCAACGACGTTAAAAATATTTGCGCGCACCACTACCCCTGCGTTAATTAAGCTGCGTCAAAGCGGGGCGTGCGGGGGATTCTAAGGCCACCCAACTACTTTAGCCAGATAAATCGCTTTTTAGTTAAAAAACACTAACTTTTATCAAACGGATTGCTTCTTTTGCCAAACTGCGGCAAAAAATCCGTCTGTCGTGTGCCGATGGGGCCACAACCGCAGGTACAAATGCCCTGCTTCGCCGCCAGCGCACAAGGTTGATGCGTTCTCTACCTTCAACTCGGTCAAGATATCGGCCACCTGCAAGGGCTCGAAATCGGGATTGGCAGCGGAGAATGCCAGGGCGATGGCTTCATTTTCTTGTGGCAGCACACTGCAGGTGGCATACACCAAGCGGCCACCCGCTTTGACCAAACGCGCAGCGCTTTGCAAAATGGCAGTCTGTTTGACAGCCATTTCTTCCACGGCTTTCTCGTTTTGGCGCCATTTAAGGTCGGGGTTTCGGCGCAGCGTGCCCATGCCGGTGCACGGTGCATCGACCAGCACACGGTCAATCTTGCCCGTCAGGCGTTTGACGCGGTCGTCTCGCTCATGTGCAATCGCTGCGGGGTGCACATTGGACAGTCCGCTGCGCGCCATCCGCGGCTTAAACGAATCCAAGCGACCTGCAGAGGTGTCAAAAGCATACAAACGTCCCGTGCTGCGCATGGAAGCACCCAGTGCCAAGGTTTTGCCTCCAGCACCAGCGCAAAAGTCCACCACCATCTCTCCGCGCTTGGCATCGACCAACATGGCCAGCAGCTGCGAGCCTTCGTCTTGCACCTCGAAGTCGCCGCGCATGAAGGCTTCGTGTTTGTTCAGCGCCGGTTTGCCAGCAATGCGCAGACCCCAAGGCGAATAAGGAGTTGCCACGGCCTTGATGCCAGACAGCTGCAGTGCCTTTTGCACATCGGTGCGCTTGGCTTTAAAGGTATTCACTCGCAAATCCAGCCCAGCGCCCAAGTTCAGGCTGTTGACCAGTGGCCAAAATTCGTCGCCCAACTGGTCTTTGAGGGGTTGCACCAGCCACTCGGGCAGGTTGTGGCGGTGGCGCTCCATCAGGTCTTCGGGTTTGACCTTTTCGCATTCGTCCAGCCAGCGGGTTTCCTGGTCGGTCAGCGCGCTGCGCAGAAAGTCGCCGGGGCCATAAAAACCCAAAATCGCCAAGCGGCGCTCTTTGGGACCGCTACCCGATGGGGCCAGGTGGTCAAACAAGAGTTTTTTGCGCAACACGGTGTACACCGTCTCTGCCATGGTGGCGCGCTCGCGTGGGCCCAGACCACGGTGTTCGCGGAAAAAGCGCGAAACGGTGGCGTCGGCGGGGTGTTCAAAACGAAGGGTGAGGCGGACCAGCTCGGAGCAGGCCTCTAGGAGGGCTTTTGGATGCATAGGCTAGGATTGTCCCATGCTTGAAGAACATCTCCCCCCGCTGATTATTACGCCCCCGGGGCGCTACCGCCATTACAAGGGCGGCCTGTACGACGTGCTGGACACCGTGCGCCACAGCGAGACCTGCGAGCCCATGACGTTGTATCGGGCGCTGTACGGTGAAAACGGGCTATGGGTGCGCCCAGCAGCGATGTTTCTAGAGACGGTCAATATCGATGGCGTGGTGCAACCGCGGTTCACCCGGATGAACGCTGACTTTTAAGCCAAATAAGCCTCTAGCCCCCGCAGAATATGCATGGTAAGCTACTTATTTGATAGCATTTTGCGCCAGCAATTTCGCAATCGCCTGGGGGAAAATCCGGTGCTCCTGGCTCAGAACACGCGCCGCCAGCGTGCGTGCGTCGTCGTTCAGAAAAACCGGTACCACTGCCTGCGCCAGAATGGTTCCGTGGTCCAGTTCGGCAGTCACCTGGTGCACCGTGGCACCGGCAAACTGGCACCCGGCATCGATGGCGCGCTGGTGGGTGTTCAGGCCTGCAAACGCAGGCAGCAGCGATGGGTGAATATTCACCAGCCTGCCAGCGTAGTGCTGCACCAAGCCAGGAGTCAAAATCCGCATAAAACCGGCCAGCACCACTAATGCAGGAGACTGGGGCCTGTCGTAGGCATCAATGCGCTTTGCCAGTTCGGCATCAAAAGCCTCGCGGTTGGCAAACACTTTGTGGTCCAGCACGTCAGTTGCGATGCCATGCGCTTGGGCCCATTGCAAACCTGCGGCATCCGCTTTATTGCTAATCACACTGGCCACCTTGGCCCCATACTTGGTGGCCCACTGCTCGCGCTGGGCGGTCTGTGCAATGGCGGCCATGTTGGAGCCACTGCCAGAGATCAAAATAACGATGTTTCTCATACTGGCCTGAATTATGACTACCCCCCTGCTCCTTACCCCTACCGAAGCCCGCGTGCTGGGCACGTTGATGGAAAAGGCACGCACCGTGCCCGACAGCTACCCCCTCACCCTGAACAGCCTGCTGCTGGGCTGCAACCAAAAAAGTAGCCGCGACCCGCTGATGGAGCTGTCTGAGGCCGAAGTCAGCACCTCGCTGGACACCCTGCGCGAAGCCAGCCTAGTGCACGAGACCACCGGTGGGCGCACCACCAAATTCACACACAACGCCCAGCGCGGCATCGGCGTGCCCGAGCAATCGGCCGTGCTGCTGGGCCTGATGATGCTGCGCGGCCCGCAAACCGCGGCCGAGCTGCGCCTGAACGCCGAGCGTTGGTACCGGTTTGCAGACACGTCTTCCGTAGAAGGTTTTCTGGACGAAATGCAAGAGCGCTCGGAAGAGAAAGGCGGCGCGCTGGTGATCAAGCTGGACCGCGCACCCGGCGCCCGCGAGCAACGCTGGGCGCACCTGCTGTGCGGCCCCGTAGATGCCAGTGCGGTGAATGCCGGGCGCAGCGTGGCCCAAGTGGGCAGTGCTGATTTGCAAGCCCGCGTGACGGCGCTGGAGGCCGAGGTGGCCGAGCTGCGTGCCACCGTGCAAAAGCTGTGCAGCGAACTGGGTTTG
>JBEGPS010000043.1:0-6632 GCA_041181325.1 Pseudomonadota bacterium | reverse complement strand
CAAAACCCTCGGGGGCCAGTGGCCGTGCGCAGGCCGCAATAGCTGGCTCAAACAAAGGTGCATCAAACGGGGGGTCGATCAATATCAGTTGCAAGCTGCCCGAGGCCGCTTGCCGAATGGCGCTCACCCCATCGCCGCGCACCACTTGCACGCCGTGGGCTTTGAGTTGCTCTTGGGTTTTTTTGAGTTGTTCGGCCAACGCGCCGTCTTGTTCGATCAGCACCACTTCTTGCGCCCCGCGCGATGCGGCCTCAAAACCCAACACGCCGGTGCCCGCAAAGGCATCCAGGCAGCGCCAGCCGGTCAGGTCTTGGCCTAGCCAATTGAACAGGGTTTCGCGCACGCGGTCGGGCGTGGGGCGCAGGCCGGGCTTGTCGGCCACTTTGAGTTTGGTGCGTTTCCACTGCCCGCCGATGATGCGGACTTCATGCGTTTGCACGCTGCGCACACGTGGAGGGCGCTGGTTGGGTGGCGTCTTTTTGGTAGTCTTTGCTTTCATCCGTGCAGCTTAACCGACCAGCGCACGGTGTTCGGGCCAAACGCACCGCATACTTGGCGCAATGAAGACCACCGCCCCCTCCGCCGCCGCCGCTTTCCGCAGCGCTTTCAATTGGCATTCTTGGGCTGCTGCGGCAGTATTGGGTGCTGTATCACTGACCGCATGCAGCGAGATGGCCACCTTGCCCGTGTCTGCAGGTATGGGCCCCAACCCTACGCTACCCCCGCCGGTTGCAGGTTTGGTGCCCACCGTCAACGTAGCGCCTGCGGTGGGCTGGTCTGCAGGGCAAATGCCCGCCACCGCAGCCGACACGCGCGTGAACGCTTTCGCCTCCGGGCTGGACCACCCGCGTTGGATACTGGTGCTACCCAACGGTGACGTGCTGGTAGCCGAGTCCAACAAACCCACCAAGCCCACCAGTGACAAGACCTTCAAAGACTGGATTGCAGGCCTGGTCATGTCCCGCGCGGGGGCAGGCATTGAAAGTGCCGACCGCATCACCCTGCTGCGCGACACCGATGGCGACGGCGTGGCCGATGTGCGCACGGTGTTCCTGGACAAACTGCATTCGCCGTTTGGCATGGCACTGGTGGGTACCGATTTATATGTGGCCAACACCGATGGGGTGCTGCGGTTTGCTTACACCCCTGGTGCAACCCAAATCACCAGCCCCGGCGAAAAAATCGCAGACCTGCCGGGTGGCCCCATCAACCACCATTGGACCAAAAACTTGATTGCCAGCGCGGATGGCAAAAAGCTGTACGCGTCGGTCGGCTCCAACAGCAATGTGGGCGAACGCGGTGTGGAGGCAGAGCAAGGGCGTGCCGCCATTTGGGAGATTGACCTGCGCACCGGCGGCCACCGCGTGTTTGCCACCGGCCTGCGCAACCCCGTGGGCATGGCGTTGGAGCCCACCAGCGGCGCACTGTGGACTTCAGTGAATGAGCGCGACGAGATTGGCAGCGACCTGGTGCCCGACTACATGACCCGGGTGCGCGATGGCGACTTTTATGGCTGGCCGTATAGCTATTACGGGCAAATTGTGGACAACCGCGTCAGCCCGCAACGGCCCGACTTGGTGGCCAAGGCCATCAAGCCCGACTACGCCCTGGGAGCACACACCGCGTCACTAGGCTTGGCGTCCAGCGTAGGCAACAGCCTGCCTCCCGTGTTTGCCGAAGGCATGTTCGTGGGCCAGCACGGCTCGTGGAACCGCAAACCGCACAGCGGCTACAAAGTGATTTTTGTGCCATTTAGAAATGGCTTACCGGCGGGCGACCCGCTGGATGTGCTTACCGGTTTTCTAAGCAGCGATGGCAAGGCCTTGGGCCGCCCGGTGGGTGTGGCACTGGACCGCAAAGGTGCACTGCTGGTGGCAGACGATGTGGGCAACATTATTTGGCGCGTTAGCCGGACACCCTGACTGGACTGGCTAAAGACTAGATCAACGCTGGCGCAGCGGTGTGAGCAGGTCTGACAAGCCGTTGTGGTCTATCTCGTGCATCAGGGTCAGCAGCTGCCCTATTTCGCCTTTGGGCACGCCCTCGCGGGCGAACCAGCGCAGATAGTCGCCCGGCAAATCGGCAATCAGGCGCCCCTGGTATTTGCCAAACGGCATGGTGCGGGTGACCAGCAGCTGCAAGTCTTCTGGCTTCACTGCGCCGCACCCAGCACCACGGCGGCCATTTTTTCGGGCTGTACCACGCGGGCAAACGCCTGCTTGACCTGGGCGGCGGTGAGCTTTTGCACCTGCGCAGTCCAGGTGTCCAGGTAATTCAGTGGCAGGTTGTTCCAGGCGATGTTGGCCACGTTGTCCAGCAGCTTGCGGTTGCTGTCCAGGCGCAGGGCAAAACCGCCAATCAAGTTGTCTTTGGCCGCCTGCAGCTCTTTCTCGGTGGGACCGTCGTTTGTAAATTGGGTCAGCACCTCGCGCACCAAAGTGAGTGCCTGCTGCGCCTGGTCGGGCCGGGTTTGCAGGCCGATGGTGAAGGCGCCCGCGTGCATGCCGGGGCTAAAGCCGCTGCTTACGCTATAAGTCAGGCCCCGCTTTTCGCGCACCTCTGCGGTCAGCCGGGCGGTAAAGCCACCACCGCCCAGAATGTGGTTGGCCACGGTCAGCGCGAAGAAGTCGGGGTCGTTGCGCTTGAAGCCGGGCTGGCCCAGCAACACTTGCGCCTGCGCAGAGGCAAACGGTATGCGCTGCTCGCTCGCGGCTGGCAAGGGCTGCACTTCGGGCACAGCACTTGGCAGGGCACATTGCGGCGCGCTTAAACCGGCAAACAGCCGCGCAACCAGCGCATCGGTCTGGGCGCGGTTCAGGGCCCCCACCACACTCACCTTGGCCCCGCACGGTTGCACCACTTGGGCGTGCAGAGCACGCATATCTGCCACGGCGATGCGGCCCAGGCTGGCCTCGGTCATCTCATAGCCGTAGGGGTGGCTGCCATACACCGCAGTGGCGTAGGCGCGGGCGGCCAAAGTGGCGGGCCGGGTGTTGCTCTCTTTGATCGAGGCCATCAGCTTGGGCCGGTCGCGTAGCCACAGATTCTCAGGAAAAGCGGGCTCGGCCAACTGCCGGGCTGCCAGCGCCACGGCTTTGTCCAGAATGTCCGGCTCGGTCAGCGAGCGCAGCGAAAAGCTCAGGCGGTCTGCACTGGCACCACCACCAAACGATGCACCCAAGTCGGCCCAGGCATCGCTCAAGGCGTTTTCGTCCAGCGCGGGCTCCAGCCCATGCGCACGCACGCCATAGGCAGTAGACGATGCCATCAGATTGGCCAAGCCGGGTTTGTCAGCCGGATCGCGCCGACCACCGGCGTCCAGCGCAATCTGCACATCCACCATGGGAATGGCCGGGCTGTGCACCAGATACACCTGCACGCCGCTGGGCTGCGTCCAGTGCTCTATAGGGATGCCTGCCCAGGCAGAATTTATGCCAAATAGGCCTGCTGCCCCTGCTAATAGTGCGTAAGCAGCTCTTATTTTTATAGCAATCATGGTGTGCTGCAGTCGGTTAATGCCGTGCGCCAGCGGGCGCTACGCGGAGTTTGCGGGTGGTGTCTACCGGCTGGGGCAGCAGCGTAGCCACTGTGAGCGCGTCGTCACCAAAGTATTTGGCTGCTACGGCCTGCACTTGCGCGCCGGTGACGGTCCGCAAGCGGGCAATCAGCCGCGCGTCGGTATCCAGCGGAAAGCCATTAATCCAGTGCGTGCTGACGATGCGGGCCTGGTTGAATACGCTGTCTTGCTTGTAAATCTCGCTGGCTACCCACTGGTTTTTAACCCGCGCCAGCTCGGCATCGCTCACGCCCTCGGTGGCCACCTTGGCCACCTGCGCGCGCAAAGCATGCTCCACCTGCGCGGCGGTTTTGCCAGTGGCGGGCACACCGTACAGCGTGCACAGCTGCGGGCCGCGGGCCATCAGGCCGCAACCGGCCCCGGCGCTGTCGGCCACTGGGTCGGTGCCTTGGGTCAGGGCGCGGTCCAGGCGGGCGTTGTCATAACCAGACAACACGGCTGACAGCACGGTGAGTGCCAAGGCATCGTCGCTGGCCGCGTCGGACGTGGCTGGGTCCAACGCTTTGGGTGAGAAGCTGGGCACCTTGAAGGCCAGCGCCACATACGCCTGGGATGCCGGGGCCTTGAAATCCAGTCGGCGCAGGCCACTTTGCTCGGGTTCTTCGCGCGGTTTGCGCTCGGGCAGCACGTGGGCACCCAAGCTGCCGTAGTATTTTTCCGCGAGTGTGCGCACCTGGGCCGCGTCTACGTCACCGGCCACCACCACCGCAGCGTTGGTGGGGGTGTACCAGCGCTGGTAGAAGGCACGCGCATCGTCGGGCGTGAGGGCGTCCAGGTCGCTCATCCAGCCCACGATGGGGCGGCGATACGGCGACGCCTGATAAACCATGGCCTGCATAGCTTCAAACAGGCGGGCGTGGGGGTTGTCGTCGGTGCGCATGCGGCGCTCTTCTTTCACCACCTCAAGCTCTTTGGCAAACACCTCGTCGCTCCACTGGTTGTGGGCAAAGCGGTCGGCCCCGAGCCGCATCATGTCTTCGAGCTTGCTGGCCGGGATTTGCTGAAAGTAGCCGGTGTAGTCTTTGCTGGTGAAGGCGTTTTCGCTTCCGCCCAAAGCAGCCACCTGGCGGGAAAAATCACCCGCTTTTACCGTAGGCGTACCTTTGAACATCATGTGCTCCAGCACATGGGCTACGCCCGTGGTGCCGTCCACCTCGTCCATAGAGCCCACGCGCACCCACACCATGTGCACCGCCGTAGGCGCGCGGTGGTCGGGCTTGACGATGAGCGCCATGCCGTTCTTCAGGGTGAACTGCTGCACGCCGTCAGGCTCGGCGGCTTGGGCTGTGGGGGGGTAGAAAGCCACAGAAATAACAAGGGAGATCGCAAGCGCTGTGGTGGTGCCAACAGCAACAAAGCGCTGCCGCAACCAGGGGGTGTGGTGTTTCATAGAATGGAGTGATTCTAAGAACGCCCCAAATGTTCAGCTTTTTCAAGAAAAAATTCCCTACTCCTTCCACACCCGCCCCTGCGGCGGTGTCTGCAACGACCCCTGAAGCCGTGCCAGCGCCTGGAACTGTCCACGCGCACGCAGTGCCGTCAGAGGCAGTTTCACCTCGCTCGCCCGACCCCACTGGCGGATCGCTGATCGGTAGCTCCTTGGTTGCTGCCATCGACATTTCAGTGTCGAGCGCTACACCACCCGAGCGGAAAAACTGGCTGTCCAAGCTCAAAGCAGGCCTGGGCAAAACTGCCAGCAGCATCTCTGGCGTGTTTGGCGGCAGCCAGATTGACGAAGCGCTGTTTGAGGACCTGGAGAGCGCCCTGCTGATGGCCGATGCCGGTGTGGCCGCAACTGAGTTGCTCACCACAGCCCTGCGTAACAAGGCTAAAAGCAGCGGCATCACCCACCCGGTGGCGCTAAAAAACGCGCTGATTGCCGAACTCACCGCCCTGCTGTTGCCACTGCAAAAACCATTGGTGATTGGTCAGCACCAACCCACCGTCATCATGGTGGCAGGGGTCAACGGTGCTGGCAAAACCACCAGTATTGGCAAGCTCACCAAGCACTTGGCCGATGGCGGCGCCAGCGTGCTGCTTGCTGCAGCCGATACCTTTCGCGCCGCTGCGCGAGAACAACTTACCGTATGGGCCGACCGCAATACGGTGGAGGTGATCAGCCAAGAAGGCGGCGATCCCGCTGCCGTGAGCTTTGACGCGGTCAGCGCAGGCAAGGCCCGCGGCAAAGACGTGGTGCTGATCGACACCGCAGGCCGCCTGCCTACGCAGCTGCACTTGATGGAAGAGCTGAAGAAAATCAAACGCGTGATTCAAAAAGCCGACCCCAGCGCACCGCACGAGGTGCTGCTGGTAATTGACGGCAACACGGGGCAAAACGCGGTAACCCAGGTCAAAGCCTTTGACGATGCACTGGGCCTGACCGGCCTGATCGTCACCAAGCTGGACGGCACCGCCAAAGGCGGCGTGCTGGCGGCCATTGCCCGCGAACGGCCCATTCCTGTTTACTTTATTGGCGTAGGCGAAAAGCTTGACGAACTGGAAACCTTCAACGCACGTGAATTTGCGCAGGCCTTACTCGCTTGAACTCCCACTCACTATGAACCTTAACTTCAACCGCCGCCAGTGGCTTACCCGTACTGGTGCATCCGCCCTCATTTCAATGCCTTTTATGTCCGTAGCCGCCTCGGATTCTGCGTGGGCAGCTATCGAAAGTAGAGCAAAAGGCCAAACCGTTTACTTCAATGCCTGGGGTGGTGCAGAACCTATCAATGCCTACATTCAATGGGCGGCAACAGAGGTACAAAAACGCTACGGCGTCACGGTGCAGCACGTCAAAGTGACCGATACAGCCGACGTAGTTAAGCGCGTGCGCAGCGAAAAGGCCTCAGGCAAAACCAACGGCACCGTGGACCTGGTGTGGATCAACGGTGAAAATTTTTTAACCATGAAACGCGAAGGCACGCTGTTTGGCCCGTTCGCCGAGAGCCTGCCCTCTTACGCAATGGTGGATGTGCAGGGCAAGCCCACCACGCGCATCGATTTCTCTGAACCCGTAGAGGGCATGGAAGCCCCTTGGGGCATGGCACAACTTACC
>JBEGPS010000042.1:0-15655 GCA_041181325.1 Pseudomonadota bacterium | reverse complement strand
ATAAACGACGTGTTTGATTTTGTCGCGCATGAAGTCCATGGTTCCTGGGACTTTTGCCTGGGTTTGGTCCACGGTGCGCGGCAATTGAAGCATGGTCAACGATGTGTGTGCATCAAAGCCTTGGGGCAGCACGCCCTTGCGAATTGGGCCAACCAAGGGGTCCGCGCTCTTGGGGTCGAAAGCCCACAACCGGTAAGTACGATCCACAGGCTCCCAGTCCATCACGTACTCGCCCATGGCTACCAGTTTGTGGTGCGGGGTGATGTGGCTCCAGCGCCCCTTCTGAATGGCTGGAAGACCCAAAGGCATGATGGCTTGCGGATCGAAACTCCAAAGCCAATATTCGCTGGTTTCAGGTAGTCGATCCAAAACGTAGTTGCCCATTGCAATCAACTCGTGATCAAAGTCAATGGTGTCAAACGACCCTTGGGGCGTGTAGGGAACGGGTAAAGGGTCTTGGCTTAGCGGATCGCCGGAGTTCAAGTTGGCCGGGTTAGGGTCAAAATTCCACAACTGGAAAGTGCCCCGCCCCATGGTGGGGATGACATTGAGCATGAAGCCACCCATTGGCAGCAGCATGAGTTTCTCGCCGGAGTCGTAGCTTTCTTTGGCACCGTTTGGGTTACCGAAGTCCACCCTGTAGCTCCAGAACTTGGCTTTTGTCCAGAGGCCCTTTTGATGGGCTATGACATTCAAAGGATCGGGGCTTTGAGGGTCCAGCTCTAACAGCCGGTATGGAAAACACGGCTGGTATTCCTTAAGGGTGATCGGCCCCCATTCCAATAAGTAGCGCCCGATGGGGGCAATTTGGTGAGTGCAATCAAAATGAGCTCCGGGTGCAAGTGGAACCGCTTGCAAGAGCTCTTGCCCATTCGCATCAAAGCGCCAAAGCGCGTAAGCATCACTGTCATCTCGGCGACTTATGATGAAATCTTCGCTTTGTTTTAGCGCTGACAGCATGGTGCAACTTTCTGAAATGAGCAGGAGGCTTGGTGCTTGCTCGATCAGTGCACCGCCACTAAATCTACATGATAGACTAACTTTTACGCTAACTCACACCCATCCACATACCATGACACAGTTTGCAGAAGCGATGCCCCACGGCGATATTCAAGAAGTATTTCCCGACATATTTTTTGTGACGGGCACAATGAAAACTGTGTTGATGGGAGCTCATTGGCACTTCAGTCGCAACATGGTCGTTGTCCGTGATGGCGGCAACCTGACCCTTATCAGTTCAGTTCGATTGTCAGATGAGGGGTTGAAGCAGCTGGATGCGTTGGGCACTGTGGTCAATATTGTCAAAATTGGCTCACTGCATGGCCTTGATGACGCTTTTTACAAAGATCGATACAAGGCGAAGTTATGGGCATTGCCCAATATGCCCCATGCCGAGGGAGTTGAACCCGATCAAATTTTGAGCACAGATGGGCAATTGCCCTTTGCTGAAAGCAGCATTTTTGTGTTTGAGCATACCAAGTTGCCTGAGTGCATTTTGCGCATTGACCGCGAAGGTGGCATTCTCATTGCGTGCGATGCTTTGCAAAACTGGATGGCACCCGATGCCTTTTTCTCGGATGAGTCACGGCAAATGATGTCCGAAATGGGCTTTTTCCAGTCTGCCAACTTGGGGCCGGTGTGGATGAAGGTTAACGAACCCAAAGCCCAAGACTTCATCCGATTGAATGAATTGGCCTTTAGCCACGTTCTTTGTGGCCACGGCACCCCTTTGCGCAACAACGCTCAGCAAGCATTCGCTGAGCGGTTCAAGCAAGTGTTCGAGATTTAAGTTTCTGCATTTGCGACAACTTCATTGCTTGCCTGAATAGTCAGGCAACGGGCAAACCTGGTTGTTTTTAGATTGGCACCAAGCTTTGGCCTGCGCAGCGGACCAAGGAGAAAACTGCGGACTCTTGTCAATCACCGCATTCATACATATTTGCTGCGCCTGCTCGGCTGCAGGTGTTGCTGCAAGATAGGCATTTTGGCAACTAGATTGCACCTGCACAGGGTCTGCGCCTGGCGTGTCTCCCATGGTTTTTGCAAAACACGCGGTGGCCAAGTCCTGCCCCACCATGGTCACAATGCCAGGATTGCTTTGGCATGTCTGGTACACCGCTGCAATGGGGTGGTTTGCTCCGGTGTAAGGTGTCAGGCGCGTGGGTTCACTGGGTGACAACCGTGCTGTACCAGCTTTTAGAACGCCTGTAGGCGACTCAGGATATGCATTGTTCCAGTAACCAATAGCTTCACCGCCAAAAGCAATGACCGGAAGGGTGCGACTATCCCCCTGTTTCCCGTTGGGAAGGTTCAAAAAGTTCAGCATGGCGGGGATGTATCCTGAGCCTGATGCGCCAAAGTACTGGCTTGCATTGGCCGTTGTGAAACAACCGCTTTGCCCACTTCCGGGCGCTGCAATAGGAAATATATCAACGGTAGACGTATATAACGTCCAATCGGCAGCAGAAACCCCAACCGACTGTAACAAGCGCTGCCAACGGTGCAATGTGGCATTGTTCAAATAATCGGACTGTTGCATCGCTGAGTAGGGTGGGTAATGCAGCAACATGACCATTTTTTGCGCCATGAGCGGAAGGCCCAATGGCAAATAAAACTGCCAAGGTCCTGTGCAAGTCAATTCAGCGCCTTTGGGTTCCCAGCAAGAGTTTTGTTTGCCGTGTTGGCAAGCTTCTACACCGCGCAAAGCCAATTCCCCGTTCTTCAACCAGGCTGCATGACGGGCGCCGTACTCAGCAGCCCGCGGCATGGAGGACCAAAAGCCGACCGTATATCCTTTTGCTTGTATCGGTGTGACCTGCAAGCCGCAGACATCGGTGATGCCATCGCGCGTGAGCGAATTCTGCAAATAAAGCTGAATACTCGCAGCCACCGCCATACTTCTATCGTACGAAGATTCAGAGGCCGTGGAAATGACGGGATACAGGCGGTCTATTGTGGTTTTGGGGCCAAGCGCGTAGGCATGGCGAACACCTGGGCATCCGCCGCTATTGGGAGCCGCTTCAACCAACTGAGAAGCATGTGAGCAGGCCGCCACCAGAAAAAGACATGCTGCAATAAAAAAGTTGTGTATGAATTTAGGCATTTGAACGCTCCGGCTATTCGGCAGATAACTCGTACAAGCCACGAGCTTTTTTCAGTGTAACGCCGGTTTACGACTAACCCAAACGTAAGAACGGTCTCAATCTGCCAAAATGGCAGCATGAACGCGACCCTTTCCACACTCTCAGTTGTTGAAACCACCCAAGCTTTAGGCTTGCAGGCAAAAGCGGCCTCAGCCCTCATGGCACGTGCGCAAGCAGCTACTAAAAACATAGCACTTCGCAAGCTGGCAGCGCTCTTGCGCGAGAATACCCCGGCCCTGCAGGTGGAAAACGCCAAAGACATTGAACGTGCCGTGGCAGCCGGTTTGGCTGCGCCCATGGTGGACCGCCTGAAACTTACTCCCAAAGTGCTGGAGACTTGCGCCCAGGGTTGCGAGCAGCTGGCCAGCATGGCCGATGTGATCGGTGAAATTATCGGCATGAAGCAGCAGCCCAGCGGCATCCGCGTGGGCCAGATGCGCGTGCCGATTGGCGTCTTCGGCATGATTTTTGAGAGCCGCCCCAACGTGACGATTGAGGCTGCGTCGTTGAGCATTAAGAGCGGTAACGCCTGCATCCTGCGCGGCGGTTCCGAGGCGATTGATTCCAACAAGGCACTGGCCAAGCTGGTGCAACAGGCGTTGCTGGAAAGTGGCCTGCCCGAAGATGCAGTACAACTGGTACAAACCACCGACCGTGAGGTGGTGGGCCAGCTCATCACCATGCCGCAGTATGTGGACGTGATCATCCCGCGCGGCGGCAAGGGCCTGATTGAGCGCATCAGCCGCGACGCCAAGGTGCCGGTTATCAAGCATCTGGACGGCAACTGCCACACCTATGTGGACGACCCCTGTGATATCGCCATGGCCGTCAAGGTGGCCGACAACGCCAAAACCAACAAGTACAGCCCGTGCAATGCAACCGAAAGCTTGCTGGTAGCGCGCGGTGTGGCAGCCGAATTTTTGCCACTGATTGGCCAGGTGTATGCCGACAAGGGCGTGGAGATGCGCTGCGACGGCGAAGCGCTTGCCATTTTGAAGGCAAATCGGCCTGTAGCCCCCGTGGATGGTGCGCAAGCAGCTATGAATTCAGTAGCGAATCTGGTGCCCGCCAATGAGCAAGATTGGTACGAAGAGTACTTGGCCCCTATCGTCAGCATCAAAGTGGTGACCGGGCTGGATGAAGCCATTGCTCACATTAACCAGTATTCATCACATCATACCGATGCCATCCTGACCCGTGACCACATGCACGCACAAGCGTTTTTACGTGAGGTGGATTCGGCCAGCGTGATGGTCAACACCAGCACCCGTTTTGCCGATGGCTTTGAGTACGGGCTGGGTGCCGAAATCGGCATCAGCACTGACAAGTTTCACGCGCGCGGCCCTGTGGGCATTGAAGGACTGACTTCGCTGAAATATGTCGTGCTGGGCGAGGGCGAAGTACGCACCTAAAGGCCCGTGGGGCTTGTTTTACGCACCCGGCGCACCATCTGATTGAAATTGCCCGCATTTTCGGGCCGCTATTTTTTGAAAGCACGCTATGGTTCCCCATTTGGTGACTGCCCTGAGTGGCCCCATTAACGAGTTGGAGCAGCGTGTGCTGGACTCCATGCCCGCCATTGAACGCTGGTTTCGCCTGGAGTGGATGGAACACACCCCACCGTTTTACACCTCGGTAGACGTGCGCAACGCAGGCTTCAAGCTGGCCCCTGTGGACACCAACCTGTTTCCCGCTGGCTGGAACAACCTCAGCCCCGCCATGCTGCCCTTGGCGGTGCAAGCAGCCATGGCTGCTATTGAGAAGATTTGCCCGGAAGCGCGCAACCTGCTCATCGTGCCCCGCAACGACATCAGCGACCCGTTTTATCTCGCCAGCCTGGCCCAGCTGCGCCGTGTATTCCATATGGCGGGCTTGAACGTGCGCATGGGCTCCATCAGCCCGGAGCTGAAAAAAGCCACTACACTGACCCTGCACGATGGCGAAAAATTGGTGATTGAGCCTGCAGTGCGTGTGCAAGGGCGCTTGGGCCTGAAAGACTTTGACCCCTGCACCATTTTGCTCAACAACGACTTGGCAGCGGGCGTACCAGGCATTCTGGAAGAGTTGAATACGCAGTTTTTGCTTCCTCCTTTGCATGCTGGCTGGGGCACCCGGCGCCTTAGCAAGCATTTCAAGTGCTATGAAGAGGTGGCCAAGCGGTTTGGCAAGCTTATTGGTGTGGATTCTTGGCTTATTAATCCCATGTTTGATACCTGTACGGGCATAGACCTGTCTAGCGAGGACGGGGTGGCGACCATCACCGCCGCGGCCGAGGCTATGCTGACCAAGGTGAAGAAAAAGTACAAGGAATACGGCATCAAAGAAAAGCCGTTTGTGGTGGTCAAGTCCGATAGTGGCAGCGCCAGTTTTGGCTACAGCACGGTGCGTGATGCCAAAGACTTGGACGGTTTGGCCGCCAAAATCCGCAGAAAACCCGGTGCTGCGGGCAGCATGCAAGACATCATCATCCAAGAAGGGGTGCTCACGCTGGAGCGCATGAATGCCGCCGTGGCTGAACCGGTGGTCTACATGATGGACCGCTATGTGGTGGGAGGTTTCTACCGCGTGCATGCTGAGCGCGGCGATGACGAGGACCTGTGCGGCCCTGGAGCCAGCTTTGTGCCATTGGCTTTTGCCGAGAGTGCGCACTTGCCCCAGCCTGGCGTGCGCCCTGGGGCAAGTGCGCCCAACCGTTTCTACATGTATGGCGTGATTGGTCGTTTGGCCATGTTGGCCGCCAGCTATGAGATGGAAGCCACTGACCCTGAAGCCGAGCACTACGATTGATTTTTGGCAAGTTCTGCAAATACGTCAGTTGCTGCACCGCAACATGAGATTGAAAAGCCTATAAATTGCCTTGCGCCATCGGGGCGCGGGCGCAAAATAGCGGTCCCTTATGGAATGGACTTGGCTGCCACTGGTAGTTGGGTGAATTTGTGTCAGCATCAAAATCGTCTCTAGCAGCGCTCACTCTGGGCGCTATCGGCGTGGTATACGGCGACATTGGTACCAGTGTGCTATACGCTTTCAAGGAAGTTTTTGCGAGTGGTCACGTTGCCATCACGCAAGAAAATGTCCTCGGGGTGTTATCACTGTTTTTTTGGGCACTCACCGCCATCGTTTCGCTGAAATACGTGGTGCTCATCATGCGTGCAGATAACAACGGCGAAGGTGGGCTTATGGCATTGTTAGCCTTGGCGTCGCTCTCCACCAAGGGTAATCCGCGAACGCGCAGAGTACTGATTTTTTTAGGTATTTTTGGGGTGGCTTTGTTTTTCGGTGACGGAGTGATCACACCGGCTATTTCCGTGCTTTCTGCAGTTGAAGGGTTGGAGATCCTGACTCCCGCTGCCAAAGCGTACGTGGTGCCTATTTCACTTGTTGTACTGGTGGGGTTGTTCCTTGTTCAACGCCGAGGAACCGGAGACATTGGTAAGTTTTTCGGTCCCATCACTGTCGTCTGGTTTTTTGCAATTGGCTTGTTAGGGGTGATGCAAATCATCAAAAACCCAGTAGTATTAATGGCGCTTTTGCCGACCTATGCCATCGGGTTTGTACTGCAGCACTATGGCATCGCCTTTATTACTTTGGGAGCAGTCTTTTTGTGTCTGACTGGCGCTGAGGCGTTGTATGCGGACATGGGACATTTCGGTAAGCAACCGATACGCATTGCTTGGTTCGCGCTGGTCATGCCTTCTCTGGTACTGAACTACTTTGGGCAGGGGGCTTTGGTGCTTTCCAATCCAGAGGCCGTATCCAATCCATTTTTCTTGATGGCACCGGACTGGGCGTTGCTTCCGATGGTTGTTTTGGCAACTGCGGCCACAGTTATCGCGTCACAGGCCTTGATTTCCGGTGCTTTTTCTGCCACCAAGCAAACCATTCAATTGGGCTTTCTGCCCAGGTTGACCATTCTTCATACGTCAATTAAGGACACGGGGCAAATCTACATTCCCGCAGTGAATTGGACCTTGCTGGGCGGTGTAATTCTGGCAGTTGGTATGTTTGGATCATCATCTGCACTGGCGGCGGCTTACGGTATTTCTGTGAGCCTGGTCATGATAATTACGACGGTCATGACTTTTTTTGTTGTGCGATACGGTTGGGGCTATCCTTTGTGGCTGTGCATTGCTTCTACCGGGCTGTTTTTCGTGATTGATGCTGCATTCTTTGCGTCAAACTCACTGAAAATTGCCCAAGGTGGATGGTTCCCATTGGTCATGGCGGCGGCCCTCTATGTTGTCATGTCTACTTGGAAGGATGGCAGGCGCTTACTCAATAACAAGCTGCGGGCAGATGCCTTGGACTTGCCGAGTTTTCTTGAGGCCGTATTCGTCAGCCCTCCCGTGCGTGTCGAGGGGACTGCCGTATTCCTAACTGCCGATGTAGGCACAGTGCCTAACGCACTGTTGCACAACCTCAAGCACAACAAGGTGCTGCATGCCAACAACCTGTTTGTTACCGTGCGCAACCACGAGGTGCCGTGGGTGGGCATGGACAAACGACTGGAGATTGATTCGCTGGGCCACGACTGCTGGCAAGTAGCTATTAACTACGGCTTCAAAAACGACCCCGATGTGCCCAAAGCACTGCAGCAGCTCAAGGGACGTGGCTGTGAACTGAATCCCATGAGCACCAGTTACTTTCTGTCACGCGACACGGTGGTGCCCACTTTGGGTGCTGGCATGGCGCCTTGGCGCGAAAAGCTGTTTGCGCAAATGCACCATAACGCCAGCGCGGCGGCTGACTTCTTGAACCTGCCTAATAACTCGGTGGTGGAACTGGGCTCCAAGATAGAAATCTGAGTGCGATTTTTCAAAGACATCAGCCTTTCGTCCTTCACGGCGGGCTTTGTGGCAGTGCTGGTGGGCTTCACCAGTTCAGTGGCCATCGTGTTTCAAGCTGCACTGGCTTTTGGTGCCACGCCGGACATCATCGCGTCATGGATGTGGTCTCTTAGCATTGGCATGGGGTTGTGCACGCTAGTACCCAGCCTGTGGCTAAAGAAGCCAGTTATGGTGGCCTGGAGCACACCGGGTGCTGCGGTGTTGGCCGCAGCGGGCGCGGTTGGGGGCTTCAATATGGCCGATGCAGTGGGCGCGTTCATGGTGTGCGCCTTGCTCATCACCTTGGTGGGCGCTACCGGTTGGTTTGAACGCATGATGGGGCGAATCCCTGTGGCGTTGGCGTCTGCGTTGTTGGCCGGCGTGTTGACCCGGTTTGCGTTGCAGGGCTTTGGCGCCGCCCAAACGGCGTTGCCGCTGGTGGCCACCATGGTGGTGACCTATTTGCTGGGCAAGCGCTGGATGCCACGCTACGCCGTCATGCTGACGTTGTTGATTGCTATTCTTTTCGTAGCTGTTGGCGCAGGCTTCAAGCCGGTAAACATCACTTTTGGCTTGACGTGGCCGGTATTTGTCGCGCCTCAGTTCTCCATGGGCGCCATGGTGAGTTTGACCCTGCCGCTGTTTGTGGTGACCATGGCCTCGCAAAATGTGCCGGGTGTTGCCGCTATTCATGCCGCCGGGTACGACGACCGCCGAGCCCAAGGGGGTGATGCGGGTATTCCGGTCTCCAAAATCATCACCCTGACGGGCTTGGCCACACTGGTGCTGGCGCCGTTTGGTGCGTTTGCCATGAACTTGAGTGCCATCACGGCGGCCATTTGCATGGGGCCCGAGGCCCACCCCGATCCCAAACGGCGTTACACCGCTGCCGCATCGTGCGGTGGCATTTATCTGGTGATCGGTTTGTTTGGCGCAGCCATTACAGGCGTGCTGACCGCTTTCCCCAAAGAACTGGTGGCGGCCATTGCCGGCCTGGCCTTGTTGGGAACTATCGGCAGCGCCTTGACCAGTGCGTTAAAAGATGAGCCCAACCGCGAAGCCGCCCTCATTACATTTTTGGTGACCCTGAGCGGGGTCGTAATAGCCGGAGTTGGCGCTGCGTTTTGGGGCGTGGTGGCCGGCGCGTTGGCGCTTTTAGTGCAACACTACCGCCGTGCGCCAACCCCGACCCTCTGAAAGTTGATATGGAACTATTGTTTGTTGCTGACCCGCTAGAGTCGTTCAAGATCTACAAAGACACTACCTTTGCCATGATGCGCGAGGCCCAACGCCGCGGCCACCGTATCAGTGCCTGCGAGCCCAAAGACATCATGTGGGTGCGTGGTGGGCTGGTGACCGCGTTCGTTCGGGACATTACCCTGACCGGCGCGCCCGACGTATGGTTTACCCCCCGGCAAGCCAAGCCCGATGAGCGACCCCAAGCGCTCAAAGACTTCGGTTGCATCGTGATGCGCAAAGACCCACCATTCGACTCCGAATTTTTCTATGCCACCCACTTGCTGGAGCAGGCCGAGCGCGAAGGCGCGAAGGTCTTCAACAAGCCCCGTGCGCTGCGCGACCACCCTGAAAAACTGGCTATTTTGGAGTTTCCCCAATTCATTGGCCCTACGCTGGTGACGCGGGATGCACAGGATGTAAAACGCTTCCACGCCGAGCACCGCGATATTATTTTGAAGCCTTTGGATGGCATGGGTGGCATGGGCATATTTCGCGTGAAAGACGATGGCCTCAACCTGGGCGGCATCATCGAAACGCTCAACAAAGATGGCGCACAAACCTTGATGGTGCAGAAGTTTTTGCCCGCGATTGCGCAAGGCGACAAGCGGGTGCTGGTGATTGGTGGCAAGCCAGTGCCCTATTGCCTGGCGCGCATTCCGCAAGGTGGTGAGGTGCGCGGCAACCTGGCAGCGGGTGGAAAGGGCGTTGCTCAGCCCTTGACCGACAGTGACCGTGCGATTGCAGAAGCTTTAGGCCCCATCCTGGCTGCGCGCGGGTTGCTGTTAGTGGGCCTTGACATCATCGGGGACTCGTTGACCGAGATCAACGTCACCAGCCCGACCTGCTTTCAGGAAATTGCCGACCAAGCAGGGTTTGATGTAGCCGCCATGTTTGTCGATGCGCTAGAGGCTGCGCAAGCGCAAGCCTGAGCGGAATAGCACCCATGCAGCTGCGCACAGTGGCTTGGGAAAAGTTCACGCCTGAGCCGCATTTTTGGGGCTCATAGAGGGGCAGACATTGTGGAGGCAGGTGCTGGGAGCAGAATCTAATGCACATGGTCTGCTGCCACTCCTGGTGCAGCGGCATGCATTCAGAGAGAAAACTCCATGACGATTCGCAAACAATGGGCAACTGCCCTGACCGTTACCCTTCTGGCAACCGCTGCGCAAGCACAGGTTTTGGGCGGCATCACAGCATCGGCCACCAGCGTCAAGGTCGGCGAGCCCGTCACGATTACCGCCAACATTGACGTTATCAAAGCCAACTACTGCGGTTTCGTGGTTGGTTTTGGTGATGGCACGACCAAGGACGGCGTCAGCGATGTCACCAACGCAGTGCCCTTGGTAGTGACACATACCTATGCTAAAGCGGGCACATACCATGTGACCCTAGGTGGCCGCAATGTCGAAAATCACCCCAATTGTGCTGGCCAGGAAAAAGCCGTGGATATCACGGTGGCTGAAGCAGCCAAACCTGCGGTTGCTGCGAAACCAATGCCTTTGAAGGCAACCGAAGTGTGTGCCGCTCCCTGGAAGCTCGTGGCAAAAACCTTCAATGCCAAGACCGGTGCGTATTCCTGCAGTGCCAAGCCTGGAACAGAAATGCCAGCGACTAAGCCCCTGTGCTCCGGCAAACTAAAGTCTTTTGAAGATACGAAAAAAGGTCAGTTCGGCTGCCGTGCCTAATTGACCACGCTGCCGTCTACAAAGACTTTGATCTCACCGGCCAACATCGCTATCCAAGCTTCGTTGGTCGTGAGCGGCTCGGTGACCACGATGACCTGGCGGTCTTCCGGGCTGTTAAGTTCGGCCAAATCCACACTCAGGTCTTCGTCTTTGAGCTGCACTTCGCAAAATGGGTGCTGGCGCAGCACATAGTGCAGCTTGGTGCTGGCATGCGCCCACAGGGCCTGGCCATTGCTCAATAAAAAGTTGAACGTTCCGTGTTTTGCAATGCGTGGAACAAGCTCACCCAGCGTGTGTGTCAATTCTTCAACGGACGGCGTCGTAGCGTGCGATTTATTAATTTCTTGCATCAGCCAGCAAAACGCCAATTCGCTGTCGGTGGACCCCACAGGCTTGAAGCTGCCATGCAATGATGGCGCGTAATCTTTGAGATCACCATTGTGGGCAAACACCCAATGACGCCCCCACAGCTCTCTAGTAAAAGGGTGGCAGTTTTCCAGTGCCACACCCCCTACTGTGGCTTTACGAACGTGGGCTACTACGTTGTGACTTTTGATGGGGTAGGTGCGCAGCATTTTGGCGATGGGGGACGTCGAGGCACTTTCTTTGTCCACAAAATGCCGGGCTGCTTTGCCGGGTGTTTGGCCGTCGCTTTCAAAAAAAGCGATGCCCCAACCGTCTGCGTGGTGGTCGGTGCAGCCACCACGTTGCGAAAACCCAGTAAAGCTCAGCGTCAGACTCGCTGGCAAGTGACTGTTCATTCCGAGTAGTTGGCACATAGGGTAGTTATGTGCGTGGCTCGGTCCACAGCTTGCCGCCGGTGGCCCAGTTCTCGCGCTTCACGTCGACAATCAATACATCTACAGATTCGGGGCTGCCGCCCAGCACTTCAACGCTGACGCGGGTGATGGCTTCCACCAGCTTTTGCTTTTGCTCTAGGGTGCGGCCTTCGAGCATTTCAATGTGGTATGTGGGCATGATTTTTTACTCCTAGGCGCGCGCGCCGGTGGCAGCGGTTTAGACTGCTATCCATTGTATGGATGGGTAACTCTGTTTTGCGCTTGATTTCCTCGTTTTTGAGTCGGCTATTGCCAGCGTCTGCGCAATGGCGGTGGGCGTTGGTGGTGGTGCTATTGCTGCATGTTGTGTGGGGTGCAGTGATGGGCTTGTCGGTAGATGAAGCGCATTACGCGCTGTATGCAGCGCACCCTGCGTGGAGCTACTTTGATCACCCGCCGCTAGTGGGCTGGGTGCAGTGGCCGTTGGTGGCTCTTGATGCTCCGGTGTTTGTGCTGAGGCTTGTTCCCGGGGCACTATGGCTTGCCACCGTGCTGTTGGTCTACCGCGTGGCCGAGCACATGCGCGCTGGCGCTGGGGTGGGCGCATTGCTCAGTCTGTTGTTAGCCCCGTTGCTGCATGTGCTAGCCATCGGCTTGTTGCCCGACAGCTTGTTGATGTTGTTTAGCGCCGCACTAATGCACCAGTTAATGTTCTTGATGCAGCGGGATGCACAGCGCGTTTGGCGGCGTTGGCTTGTACTCGGCGTACTGCTGGGGCTGGCGGGGTTGAGTAAATACACCGCCATTTTTTCGGCTTTGGCAGTGGCCGCTTGTCTTGTTCGCGCGCATGGTTGGCAGGTATTGCGCAGTGCCAAGCCATGGACGAGTGTTGCGATTGCAGCGGTGTTGGTGTTACCTGTGGCTTATTGGAACGCGCAGAACCAATGGATATCGTTTACCTACCAGGCCAAGCACGGCGCTGGTGGCGGCTGGCAGGTGTTACACGTAGTGCAGTTTTTGATCTTGCAAGCGTTGGCCTTTGGCCCGCTGCTGTGGTGGGGCTGGGGCGGTGTGCGTAGGGTGTCGTCCGGCAGATTGCGTTGGTTGCTTGGCTTTTTTCTTATTCCTTTCTTGGTGTTTACTGTGCTGTCTGGCGGTGGTTCGGGCTTGCCGCATTGGACTGCACCAGCATGGGTCGCTTTGGCGCCATTTGCGGGCGTAGGCCTTGCACACGCCCTGCAGACCGATCAGCGGCGCTGGGTGATTGGGTTGATGACAGTGCAAGCGCTGCTGTGCATCGCGTTGCCTTTGATGATGGCCAGTGGCGGCATGCCCTTCATGCAAGGCCGTGTGGCCAATGCGCAGTCCAGCGATCCCCCTAACCCGTTTGCCGATCTGCACGGGTGGGACCTTGCGGGTGCGACTGCCTTGCGATTGGCCCGCGAGCAGGGTTTGAGCAGTGTGTCAGTGCAAAACTGGACCTTGGGTAGTCGGATCGGCTGGTATGCGCGCCCACTCAAAATCCACGTGCTGGAAGACCGATTCGACCAATTTGACCTATGGGCGGGTGACTTGCCCGTAGGCGCCAGCACGCTGTTGGTAGATTGGTCCCAAATGTCCTATGCGGTGCCCTTGGGCGCGCATGGGTTTGCACAATGCACGCCATTGGCTCAGCAAACGGTAACCAGGCTGGGCTTCACTTTGGCAGAGTTTCGTTTTTCTGCCTGTACCGGCTGGTCCGGCAATCCGCAGCCGAAGTTGCTCCACGACCTTGGAAATACGCCATGAGTGCTAATCAAATTTTGCCACCAGAACACACCCATGAGCCCCAGCAGTCCAAATCACTGGCGGCACTATTTCCGCTATGGTTGTGGTGTTTGCCCTTTGCAGTGTTTGGTGTGACCGCGCCGTTGTGGCTTCATACCTGGGAGCCGAGGGTGTTTATTGACATCAACACACTGTGCGCGCCAGTGGCTGCGCAGGTTTGGACCGGCTTGTCTTTGCTGGGCAACGGCTGGGGTGTGCTTGGCGTGACGGCTCCGCTTTTAATGCATTCACCTCGGCTAATGTGGGCGTGGTTGTGTGCTGCACCGTTTGCGATTGTTTTTGCGCGCACCGGCAAAGCGTTGTTGGAAAGCCCGCGTCCCGCGGCGGTTGTGGACAACAGCCAAATACGTGTTGTGGGCGAGCTTTTGCATAACGTGTCCATGCCCTCTGGCCACACCACAACAGCGTTTGCTGTGTTATCGGCAATCTACTTTGCACTGAATGCGCAGCAGAAGAAAAACCATTGGTGGCTGCTTGTGCTGGCCTGTGGCACAGGCCTGTCGCGTATTGCCGTGGGTGCCCACTGGCCTGGCGACGTGGCGGTAGGCGCCAGTCTGGGGCTGCTCTGCGGGCTGCTGGGCAACGTATTGCTGGCGTGCTTATCAAAATACCATTTGCATTCGCAGGCTTGGTCGCTTCGGGCGGTTGCAGTGCTCGTGGCTGTGGCTGTGTTTCAGCTGGTGACCGAAGAACTGGACTTTAGTGAAAACCAGCCACTTCAGTGGGGTGTTGCTGCGGTAGCGACGGTTTATTTACTGGCGTTTGCCATGCGCAGCGCCAAGGCGCTGAGGGCATCGTAGGCCATACCAGCCAGCGGGTCCCAATTCGCCACGGCGGTTGATTGCTTGGCAATGGCGGCGCTGTCGCCACGCGCTGCGGGGCCGGTTAGCGCGCCCACTGGCCCTGTGCGCAGAATATTGGCAACCGCATTTTTCAAAAGCGATTCGCGCAGGCCGGGCAGCAAGGCGTTAGGCACGCCACTGACAAGCCAGGCGTCTTCGGCCAATTTTTGCAGTACCGGCAGAAAGTTGGTGGCAAACACTGCGGCTGCGTGGTAGAGCAGTTTTTGGTCGCTTTCTATGCTGAAGCACTGCGCACCGATGTGTTCAAACGCGGGGCTGAGTGAATCGACTGCTTCACGGTCGCCCTCCAGCGCGCAGGCAGTGCCTGGAAACTGCTCGATAGCGGCTGCCGCTGACGAAAAACTCAAAATGCAGTGTGCGCTGGCGGTGTGCCAACCGATGGCCGCCAGTGGTGCCAACACGGTGCTCGGCAAAGCACCGCTGCAATGAAAAACAATCGAATCTGCACACGGTGGTGTTGCAGTTCCGCTGGAAAGGGCCAAAGCCTTTGCTGCATCTGCAATGTGAACATCCTGGACGCCAATCATCCACACATCGGCTGGGCGCATGGCCGCGGCAGACTGCACTGGATGCCCCGCGCCAACTTGAGCACAGGCGTCGTGAGCGCTGGCAAGAGATGTTGTCAGTACATCTTGAATAGCAAACACACTGTGTCTGTGCCATAGGTGGGCCAATGCTCGCCCTACTTTGCCGCACCCCACCACATTGAGCTTTTTCATACGTCCATCGTCATCAAACCACCAGCGGGTCTTCTTGCATGGCCTCGATTTGCTCATCGAGCATCTGCACTTGGCCCTGCCAGTAGTCGCTGGAGCCAAACCACGGAAAGTTCATTGGAAAGGTGGGGTCGCTCCATCGCCGGGCCAGCCAGGCACTGTAGTGAATCAAGCGCAGTGTGCGCAGCGGCTCGATCAGCGCTAGCTCTGCGCGGTCAAACTCGCGTAACTGCTCATAGCCGTCCACCAGTGCGCCTAACTGGCGCGTGCGCTGTTGGCGGTCACCGCTGAGCAGCATCCAAAAGTCTTGCACCGCCGGGCCCATGCGCGCGTCGTCCAGGTCCACAAAGTGCGGGCCTGGGCCGGTGGCTGGGGCCGCATCAGCGGGGGTCCACAAAATGTTGCCAGGGTGGCAGTCGCCGTGCAGGCGTAGCAGGCGAATGCCGCTGGCACCCACATTTTTAGTGCCATTTTTGCCTGTAGAGCCCGTCAACGTTGCGTAGTTAGCTATCAAATCAATAGCATTCTGGCACTTGCGGGTCCATAGCGATTGCACGTCCAGCGGCACTTTGTTGTT
>JBEGPS010000041.1:0-5881 GCA_041181325.1 Pseudomonadota bacterium | reverse complement strand
CCCGCGTGACCCGCTGGAGTCATTCAACCGCAGCATGTTTGGATTTAACGACATGCTTGATCGCGCCGTCATCAAGCCCGTGGCAACTGTGTACCGGGACACCACGCCAAATTGGTTGCGCCAAGGTGTGGGTAATTTTTTCGGAAATTTGGCAGACGTGTGGTCTATTTTTAACAACGCCATTCAGTTGCGTGGGCCAGACACCAGCGATAGCATTGGGCGAGTCATGGTCAACTCGACCATCGGTATTGGTGGGTTGTTTGATGTGGCCAGTGACTTGGGCATCGAGCGCCACACGTCTGACTTTGGTCTGACACTGGGCCGCTGGGGCGTTCCAGCGGGGCCGTATATCGTGGTGCCCCTGATGGGCTCTTACACCCTGCGAGAAGTCGCAGCCTATCCGCTGGACCGCCAAGGCAATCTGGTGAATCAAATTACCGACGACCCCACGTGGTACGGAGTCAGTGCTTTGGGTGTGGTGGATTTGCGTGCTCAGTATTTACGTGCGGGCGACGTTGTGGAAGGTGCTGCGCTGGATAAATACAGTTTTACACGCGACTCCTATTTTCAGCGCCAACGCAACCGCGTCTACGACGGCAACCCGCCTGACGAAGACGCTCAGCCCGAACAGTAAGTTGTGTAACACCGGTCTTTGCAGTGCCTTTACACCACAGTTAGATAATGCGCACAGGTTTAGAGTACAAAGTGAATATGAAACGAATTTTTCTAAAGCAATTGGGTGGCGCGTTGGTACTACTGGCGTCGCTGGGTTTTGGCACTGCTGCGCACGCCGAAGATGAGGCGCCTGATGCGCTGATCAAGCGCCTGTCTGTCGACGTGCTGGACACTATCAAGGCTGATAAGGCCTTGCGTTCAGGCGACATGACCAAGCTGGTAGCGCTGGTGGACGAACGCATCATGCCCAACGTGAACTTTCCCCGCATGACCGCGTCTGCTGTAGGCCCTGCTTGGCGTCAAGCGACCCCGGAGCAGCAAAAGCGTCTACAAGAAGAATTCAAAATTCTCTTGGTGCGCACCTATGCGGGTGCTTTGTCACAGGTGTCTACCCAAACTATCGCCCTCAAACCCCTGCGCAGCAGCCCTGAGGATAAAGAAGTGCTGGTGCGTACCGAAATCAAGGGTGTGGGCGACCCCATTCAGCTGGACTACCGGTTGGAAAAAACGGCAGGGCAGGGCGCTGGTTGGAAAATTTACAACCTGAATGTGTTGGGTGTTTGGCTGGTGGAAACCTACAAAAGTCAGTTCACCCAGGAAATCAATGCCAAAGGCATTGATGGTTTGATCGGGTCCATCGCAGATCGCAACAAAGCGAACAACAAGAAAGGCTAATGTGCTTAGCTTGCCCGTAACACTTACCCAAGCGCACGCAACCGCCTGCCTGGACCAACTCACGACCGGCGTGCGCCAAGAGGCTACCGCCCAAGTGGTGGTGGATGGCGCACAGCTGCGCAGTTTTGATTCTTCAGCGCTGGCAGTGTTGCTGGAGTTGCGCCGCGAATGCGCGCGTGCGGGCAAACATTTTGTGGTGCAAGGCCTGCCCCAGCGCTTGCGTGATTTGGCTGCTCTGTACGGGATTGAACGCCTGCTGCCTAACGCCTGACTGTGCCGGGTAAAATGGCGGGCTTCATGTCCGCCATCTCCTTCCAAACTATCTCCAAAGCCTATCCGTCTCCACGCGGACCCCAAGGCTCTACTTTTCTCGCACTCGATGGCGTCAGCCTCGATATTGCCCAGGGTGAGTTTTTTGGACTGCTAGGCCCCAACGGCGCAGGCAAAACCACGATGATCAGCATTCTGGCGGGCCTCACACGCGCCACAAGTGGCAGCGTCAAAGTGCTGGGCAGCGATGTGCAAACCGACTACGCCCAAGCCCGCCGCAAGCTCGGCGTGGTACCGCAAGAGCTGGTGTTCGATCCTTTTTTCAACGTGCGCGAGGCGCTGCGCTTTCAGTCCGGCTACTTCGGCATCAAGCACAACGACGCCTGGATTGACGAATTGCTGGACAACCTTGGTCTGACCGATAAAGCCAACGCCAATATGCGCCAGCTATCGGGTGGTATGAAGCGCCGCGTGCTGGTGGCGCAAGCGCTGGTGCACAAACCCCCCGTGATCGTGCTTGACGAGCCTACTGCGGGTGTGGACGTGGAACTGCGCCAAACGCTATGGCATTTCATTGCCAAGCTCAACAAACAAGGCCACACGGTTTTGCTGACCACGCATTATTTGGAAGAAGCAGAAGCCTTGTGCGGCCGCATTGCTATGTTGAAGACGGGGCGCATCGTAGCGCTGGACAAAACCAGCGCTTTGTTGAAAGCGGCCAGCAGCAATGTGTTGCGTTTCAAAACCGATGGAGTGTTGCCCGCCGCTTTGGCAGCGCGCGCCCGCATCACCGGGCGCATCGTGCAACTCCCCGCGAACAGTGCGCTTGATATCGAGCAATATCTTGCCGCTGTGCGCGAAGCCGGTGTCGCCGTGGAAGACGTTGAAATCCGCCGGGCCGATCTGGAAGATGTATTTTTGGATGTGATGAACACTGCACGCGCGGACGAGGCGAGCTCCGATGGGCCGCCCCAAGGTGCGAGGGCACCCTCGGGGGGCAGCGAAGCACACGGAGTGGCAAGCGTGGGGGTGAGTGCACCATGACCGGCTGGCAAATGCTCCTTTACAAAGAAGTGTTGCGTTTCTGGAAAGTCAGCTTCCAGACAGTGGCCGCTCCGGTGCTCACGGCAGTGCTATACATGATGATCTTCGGCCACGTGCTGGAGGACCATGTCAAGGTGTACGACAGCATCAGCTATACCGCGTTTCTGGTGCCCGGCCTGGTGATGATGAGCGTGCTGCAAAACGCGTTTGCCAATAGTTCGTCGTCGCTCATCCAAAGCAAGATCATGGGCAATCTGGTGTTTTTGCTGCTCACGCCGCTGTCGCACTGGAACTGGTTTTTTGCCTACGTGGTGTCGGCCATTGCGCGCGGTTTGGTGGTGGGGCTGGGTGTGCTGTTGGTCACCGGCTGGTTTGCCCACCTGTCGTTTGTTGCCCCAGTGTGGATTCTGGTTTTTGCCTTGTTGGGTGCTGGTTTGATGGGGGCATTGGGGTTGATTGCCGGTCTGTGGGCTGAAAAATTCGACCAGATTGCCGCCTTTCAAAACTTTGTCATCATGCCCATGACATTCCTCAGTGGTGTGTTTTATTCGATCCATTCCCTGCCAACCATTTGGCAAAACGTGAGCCACCTCAACCCGTTTTTCTACATGATTGACGGTTTCAGGTTTGGCTTTTTTGGTGTGAGCGATGTTTCGCCGTGGTTGAGTCTGGGCATCGTCAGCGCCGCATTTGCTGTTGTGAGTCTGGTGGCCATTACGTTGCTGCGCACCGGCTACAAAATTCGCAGCTAACTTCGTATTTGGCATTCATCATGACCGCAGAACAACTCCAACAACTTATTGCCGCTGGCCTGCCATGCGACGTTTGCCAGCTCGAAGGCGATGGTCGCCACTGGTACGCCACCATCGTGTCCGCTTCCTTTGAAGGTAAGCGCTTGATTCAGCGTCACCAAGCGGTGTACGCCACGCTGGGCAGCCGCATGCAAACCGACGAGGTGCATGCCCTTTCGATGAAAACCTATACCCCCACGGAGTGGGCACAACAGGGCGCGCAAGCGTCCGCATGATCCGGGTTTTATGGATAAATTACTGATTCGCGGTGGTCGCCAGCTCAATGGCGAAGTGTTGATTTCTGGCGCAAAAAACGCAGCGCTGCCCGAGATGTGCGCCACGCTGCTGACCAACGAGTTGGTGCATTTGCGTAACGTGCCACGTTTGCAAGACGTGGCTACGATGCGCCGCCTGCTCGACAACATGGGTGTTAAAACCGAGACTCAGGGCGAACGTGGTGGCATCACGTTTCATGCAACGAATTCCATCAAACCCGAAGCTCCCTACGATTTGGTGAAAACCATGCGTGCCTCGGTGTTGGCACTGGGCCCTTTGTTAGCCCGCTTTGGCCATGCCACGGTGTCGTTGCCCGGTGGTTGCGCTATTGGCTCTCGCCCGGTGGACCAACACCTCAAAGGCCTTACCGCCATGGGTGCCGAGATTACCGTCGAGCACGGCTACATGATCGCCAAGCTACCGAAAGGGCGCACCCGACTCAGGGGCGCGCGCATTGCCACCGACATGGTGACCGTGACCGGCACTGAAAACTTCTTGATGGCAGCCGCGCTGGCCGAGGGCGAAACCATTCTGGAAAACGCCGCGCGAGAGCCCGAGATTGCTGATTTGGCTGAAATGCTCATCAAGATGGGCGCGAAGATTGAAGGCTACGGCACCAGTCGCATCCGCATTCAGGGTGTTGAGCAACTCCACGGTTGCACCCACCAAGTGGTGGCCGATCGCATTGAGACGGGTACTTTCTTGTGTGCGGTGGCTGCTACTGGTGGGGAAGTGCTGCTTAAGCACGGCCGCGCCGACCATTTGGACGCGGTGATCGACAAGTTGCGCGATGCCGGTGTAACCGTGACTGCCGTGGAAGACGGCATTCGGGTGCAAGCGCAAGGCCCGGCTTATCAGCACCTTAAAGCGCAAAACTTTCGGACCACCGAGTACCCAGGCTTTCCCACCGATATGCAGGCTCAATTTATGGCGCTCAATTGCATTGCGCAGGGCTCCAGCAAGGTGACCGAGACGATTTTTGAAAACCGGTTCATGCATGTCAACGAGCTGGTGCGCCTGGGCGCGCACATACAGATCGACGGCAAGGTTTCGGTGATTGAAGGCGTTCCCAAGTTGTCTGGTGCCACCGTAATGGCGACTGATTTGCGCGCCTCCGCCAGTTTGGTAATTGCCGGGCTAGTGGCTGATGGTGAAACTACCGTGGACCGTATTTACCACCTGGACCGCGGCTACGACCAGATGGAAGCCAAGCTGCGCGGTATTGGCGCGGACATAGAGCGAACCAAATGACTACCAACATGATCACACTCGCGCTCTCCAAAGGCCGCATTTTTGAGGAAACCCTGCCGCTGCTCAGGGCGGCGGGCATTGAAGTGCTGGATGACCCCGAAAAATCGCGCAAACTAATTTTAGACACCAACCAGGCAGGAGTTCGCGTGCTGGTGGTGCGTGCCACCGATGTGCCCACCTATGTGCAATACGGTGGTGCCGATATGGGCATTACCGGCAAAGACACGCTTCTGGAGCATGGCAGCCAGGGCTTGTACCAGCCGCTGGACCTGCAGATTGCCAAGTGCCGCATCAGCGTAGCCGTGCGTGCCGATTTTGATTACGCATCAGCAGTGAAGCAGGGCTCGCGCCTCAAGGTGGCCACCAAATACGTGGCGATTGCCCGTGAATTTTTCGCTAGCAAGGGCGTGCACGTGGACTTGATCAAGCTCTACGGCAGCATGGAGCTGGCTCCGCTGGTGGGCATGGCCGATGCGATTGTGGACCTGGTGTCCACTGGCAATACGCTCAAGGCCAACCACTTGGTGGAAGTGGAACGCATCATGGACATCAGCTCGCGCCTGGTGGTGAACCAGGCCGCGCTCAAGCTCAAGCAAGCACCCATCAGAAAAATCATCGATGCCTTCGCCGGCGCGGTAAGCAAGTAACAGGAATCAAAGTGCTATGAATTTGGTAGCTGCTCCCGCACGTCTGTCAACCGCTGACAGCCAATTTGATGCCCAATTCAAAGCAAGGCTGCATTGGTCTGCTGATACCGATGCGGCCATTGAAGGCCGTGTGGCCGAGATCCTGGCCGATGTGCAAACCCGTGGCGACGCCGCCGTGCTGGAGTACACCGCCCGCTTTGACGGACTGACTGTGCCCAACATGCAGGCGCTGGAGCTGACCCAGGCCGAACT
>JBEGPS010000040.1:0-10134 GCA_041181325.1 Pseudomonadota bacterium | reverse complement strand
CCAACCAGGGACAGCCCGACTTTACGCAACACGTTGCCAACTTGCCCGCATTTACCCTGCCAGGCACAACAGCGCCGCTGGATGTGCATGCGGTGCAGCCCTTCGCGCCGCTCAGCAACCCGGCCTTGGGCGTCTATGCCGTGGTGGATAGCGCCGACTGGGTGCGCCGCGTGCTGGCTTACGGTATTCGCACGGTGCAGCTGCGTATCAAAGATCCTGCCGAGCCCACGCTGGCCGCGCAAATTGCCGAGAGCATTGCGATTGCACGCGCCACGCCGGATGCGCAACTTTTCATCAACGATCATTGGCAACTCGCCCTGCAGCACGGTGCGTACGGCGTGCACCTGGGTCAAGAGGATTTAGAGCAAGTGGATTTGGGGGCTTTGCAAAAGGCGGGCATCCGTTTGGGCCTCAGCACCCACAGCTACTGGGAAGTGGCCCGGGCCTGGGCCCTGCACCCCAGTTACATCGCCTGCGGCCCCATCTTTGCTACGCAAAGCAAAGACATGCCCTGGATTCCCCAGGGGCTGGACAACCTGCGCTACTGGGCCGCTGTGTTGCCCCTGCCAGTGGTGGGCATTGCGGGCATCGATGTGCACAACATGTCCGCCGTGGCCGCCACGGGCGCGGCCAGTGGCGCGGTGATTTCGGCCATTACCAAGGCGGCGGACCCCGCAAAGGCCTGCGCCGAACTGATGTCTGCTTTTGCGGGATGATGGATGCCTATGCAAATGAACCCAACCCCACACACTCATTTTTTCCGCACGGCACTGGTCTTGGGCCTGGTATCGGCCATTGGCCCTTTCGCCATCGACATGTACCTGCCGGCCTTGCCTTCCATTGGCCAAAACCTGGGTGCCAGCATGGGCGCTGTGCAAGCCAGCCTGATGGCGTTTTTTGTGGCGCTGGCGTTGGGGCAACTGGTGTACGGCACCGCCTCCGACATGCTGGGGCGCAAGCTGCCGCTGTATTTCAGCTTGGTGCTGTTTGGTGTTGCCAGCGTGGGTTGCGCGCTAGCGCCCAACATCGAGTCGCTGATTGCCTGGCGGTTTGTGCAGGGGCTGGGGGCCAGCGCGGGCATGGTGATTCCGCGTGCCATCGTGCGCGATTTGCATACCGGGGTGGACGCCGCGCGCCTGATGTCGCTGCTCATGTTGGTGTTCAGCGTGTCGCCCATTTTGGCGCCGCTGTGCGGCAGCTTGCTGATTGAATGGTCGGGCTGGCGCAGTGTGTTCTGGGCCGTGAGTGGCATCTCGACTATCAGCTTGGTGATCCTGTTCACGGGGCTGGACGAGACGCGTTCGGTGGCCGAACGCGCCCAAAGTACCCTGCGTGGCGCGCTGGCGGGCTATTGGGAACTGCTGCGCGATAGCCAGTTCAACGGGCTGGTGTTTATTGGTGCGTTTGGCATGGCCAGCTTTTTTGCCTACCTGGCCAACTCGCCCTTTGTGATGATTGACCACTATGGACTGACGCCGCGCCAGTACAGCATGGCGTTTGCGGTGAATGCGGCGTCTTTTATTGGTGTGTCGCAGTTCACCGGCAAGCTGGCGGTGCGCTTTGGGCTGGTGCCTATGGTGCGGTTTTCTGTCATCGGCTATGCGGTGGTGATGGGCCTGTTGCTGCTGCAAAACCTGTTGGGTGTGGACCGAATTGATGTGCTGATGGTGCTGATGCTGATCGGCTTTGGCTTCCTGGGGCTGGTGGTGCCCGCCACGTCGGTGCTGGCGCTGGAAGCGCACGGAGCCATTGCGGGCACGGCTTCGGCTTTGATGGGCACCCTGCAGTTTGTGACCGGGGCCGTGGTCATGGGCGTGGTGGGGCAGTACGTGGATGGCAGCGCGTTTCCCATGGTGGCCGCCATTGCGGGCTGTGCGTTTGCAGCGCTGGTGATTGCCTGGCGCACGTTGGCGCATAGCGCGACTCCCTAGACGGCGCTGGGGCAGGTCTGGCACAATTGACGTTTACGTAAACGTCAACTCCAGGAGAAGCCCGTCATGCCAGAAACCATCGTGATTGTTAGCGCCGCCCGCACCCCTATGGGCAGCTTTCAAAGTGACTTTGCTTCTCTTGCGGCCCACGATTTGGGTGGTGCTGCCATCAAGGCAGCGGTGGAGCGTGCTGCCTTGGGCTCCACATTTACGCCCGAGTTGGTCACCGAGGTGATTTTCGGCAACTGCCTGATGGCGGGCCAGGGCCAGGCTCCCGCACGCCAAGCGGCTTTCAAAGGCGGTTTGCCCAAAAGCGCAGGCGCGGTCACGCTCTCCAAAATGTGCGGCTCCGGCATGCGCGCCGCCATGTTTTGCCACGACATGTTGCTGGCGGGCAGCCACGAGGTGTTGATTGCAGGGGGCATGGAAAGCATGACCAATGCCCCCTACCTGCTGCCCAAAGCACGCGGCGGTTACCGCATTGGCCACGACCGAATTTTTGACCACATGATGTTGGACGGCCTGGAAGACGCTTATGAGCCCGGCCGCTCCATGGGCACTTTCGGCGAAGACTGTGCTGCCAAGTACAGCTTTACGCGCGCCGAGCAAGACCATTTCGCCACCACCAGCGTCCAGCGTGCGCAAGCTGCTACTAAATCAGGAGCATTTGCCGCAGAAATCACCCCCGTCACGGTCAAAGGCCGTGGGGGCGACGTGGTGGTGTCCATCGACGAAGGTCCCGGCAAGGTCAAGCTCGACAAGATCGCCACGCTCAAGCCCGCATTCAAAAAAGACGGCACCATCACCGCCGCCAGCAGCTCCAGCATCAACGACGGTGCAGCTGCCATGGTGATGATGACGGCCACCACCGCTGCCCGGTTGGGCTGCAAGCCGCTGGCCCGCATAGTCAGCCACGCCACCCACGCGCAGGAGCCCGAATGGTTTGCCACCGCCCCAGTCGGGGCCACCCAAAAGGCATTGGCCAAAGCGGGCTGGTCCGTGGGGGATGTGGACCTGTGGGAAGTGAACGAAGCCTTTGCCGTGGTGCCCATGGCGCTGATGAAAGAGCTGGGTGTGCCGCACGACAAGGTGAACGTCAACGGTGGTGCCTGCGCATTGGGCCACCCGATTGGCGCATCGGGTGCGCGCATCATGGTCACGCTGATCCACGCACTCAAGGCGCGTGGGCTCACCAAAGGCCTTGCTACGCTGTGCATTGGTGGCGGTGAAGCCACCGCCGTGGCACTTGAATTGCTATAAATTTAGTAGCTGCTTACGCATATCCCACAAGGGCTGGAGGCTAATTTGATACTTAATTCTGACCAGGAAGCCGTGCGCGACGCAGTGCGCGCTTTTGCACAAGCCGAGCTGTGGCCCTTTGCTGCCAAGTGGGACAAAGAACACCACTTCCCCAAAGAGGTTCACAAAGGCCTGGCCGCACTGGGCGCCTACGGCATTTGCGTGCCCGAAGAGCAGGGTGGCGCCGGGCTGGACTATTTGACACTGGCCCTGGTGCTGGAAGAAATCGCGGCCGGTGACGGCGGCACCAGTACGGTGATCAGCGTGACCAACTGCCCGGTGAACGCTATTTTGATGAAGTACGGCAACGCCGCGCAAAAGAAACAGTGGCTGGAACCGCTGGCGCAAGGCCAGATGCTGGGCGCGTTTTGCCTGACGGAGCCGCATGTGGGCAGCGATGCCTCCAGCTTGCGGACGACAGCGGTGCGAGAAGGGGATGAGTACGTCATCAACGGCGTCAAGCAGTTCATCACCAGTGGCAAGAACGGCGATGTAGCCATCGTGATTGCCGTGACTGACAAGGGCGCAGGCAAGAAGGGCATGAGCGCCTTTCTGGTGCCGACCAACGCGCCGGGTTATGTGGTGGCGCGGCTGGAAGACAAGCTGGGCCAGCACAGCAGCGACACCGCGCAGATCAACTTTGACAACTGCCGCATCCCCGCCGAGAACCTGATTGGCAAAGAGGGCGAAGGCTATGGCATCGCGCTTGGTGGGCTGGAAGGCGGGCGCATCGGCATTGCTGCGCAAAGTGTGGGCATGGCCCGCAGCGCGCTGGACGTAGCCATTGCCTATTCCAAAGACCGCCAGAGTTTCGGCCAGCCCATCTTCAACCACCAAGCCGTGGGCTTCAGGCTGGCCGACTGCGCCACGCAACTGGAGGCTGCCCGCCAACTTATTTGGCACGCCGCGTCTCTAAGAGATGCAGGCCGTCCCTGCCTGAAAGAAGCTGCCATGGCCAAGCTGTTTGCCAGCGAGATGGCCGAACGGGTGTGCAGCGCCGCCATCCAGACGCTGGGCGGCTATGGTTACGTGAGCGATTTTCCGGTGGAGCGCATCTACCGCGACGTGCGCGTGTGCCAGATTTACGAGGGCACCAGCGACGTGCAGAAGATCATTATTCAACGTGCCTTAGGCTAGGCCTGGCCATGTCTTTCAACCCCGTGGCGTTGCCCTCAGGAGTTACGGTTTTTGAGCGCGGCTGGCTCTCCAGCAACAACATTTTGATTCAGGGTGCGCGGGGCACTGCGCTGATCGACAGCGGCTATTGCACCCACGCAACGCAAACGCTGGCACTGGTGGACTCGGCCCTGCAAGGCCGCCCGTTGGACGTGCTGATCAACACCCATTTGCACAGCGACCATTGCGGTGGCAATGCGGCGTTGCAGACCTCCTACCCCGCACTGCAAACCCACATTCCCCCCGGCCACGCCGAGTACGTGCGGGTATGGGATGCCGCGGCGCTCACCTACACCCCCACCGGCCAGAGCTGTCCACGTTTCGCCTTCACCGCCACGCTGCAACCCGGAACAGAACTCCGTTTGGGCGACTTGCTTTGGCAGGTGCATGCAGCGCCAGGGCACGACACGCATTCGGTCATTCTGTTTGAGCCCATCAGCCGTACGTTGGTGTCTGCGGATGCGCTGTGGGCGCGTGGTTTTGGCGTGGTGTTTCCTGAGCTGGATGGCGAAGGCGCTTTTAGTGAAGTGGCCGATACGCTGGATTTGATCGAGTCCCTACAGCCCGCCACCGTCATCCCCGGCCATGGCGCACCGTTCTCCGATGCGGCTGGGGCAATAGCGTTTGCCCGCAAACGGCTAGACGGCTTTGTGTCGCAGCCTGCCAAGCACCTGCAGTATGCCGCCAAAGTTTTGCTCAAGTTCAAGTTGCTGGAGGCCCAGCACTTGGAGCGCGCCGCACTGATCGCTTGGGCGCAAAACACGTCTTACTTTGTATCTACCTGCTTTACACACTTTGCCGGGCTGGAGTTTTCGCAAGCGGTCGATCAGTTAGTGGCAGACTTGGTACGCTCTGGTGCGGCGACCGCGCATGGCACAGTCATTTACAACGCGTAATAGCCGTTCAGATTCACAACACAACAGGAGAAATACCCATGCCCATCACCAAAGGATTTCGCGCACTGGTCGACGAAGCCATGGCCCAGGTCACCACCTACACCGTGGCTGAAGTGCAAGCGCGCTTGCAAGACCCCACAGTGCAGATAGTCGATATTCGCGACATCCGCGAACTGAACGACGGCACTGTGGTGGGTGCATTCCATGCACCGCGCGGCATGCTGGAGTTTTGGGTAGACCCCGAGTCGCCCTACCACAAGAAGCTGTTTGCCGATGAGTCTAAAGAGTTCATCTTGTTCTGCGGCGCAGGCTGGCGCAGCGCGCTGGCCACCAAAGCCCTGCAAGACATGGGCATGACCAATGTGGCCCATATCGACGGTGGCTGGGCTGACTGGGTCAAGGCCGGTGCCCCCACCGAAACGCTGGAGCAGCAAAAAGCCAAACGCGCGCCCAAGGCTTAGGGCCGCTTTACTCCGGCAGCAACAGGCTCTGGAAAGTATGAAACACTGCCCAACAGACGCCCCGTGCCCCTGCGGCCAGCGCAATGTCAAGACGCAGCTGCTGCGTTACGGCAATTGCTGTGGCCGCTACTTGGAAGGCGACAGCCACACGGCTCCTATTTTGGCCCCCGATGCCCAAGTCCTGATGCGCAGCCGCTACAGCGCCTTTGTGCTGGAGCGCGCGCCGTATCTGCTATCCACCTGGCACGCCAGCCATCGCCCTGCCTCTATTGAGTTTGAGCCGGGGGTCAAGTGGTTGGGGCTGGAGGTGCGTCACTACTGCCCACCAAACCCAGAACATCCCGATGAAGCCGAGGTCGAGTTCGTCGCCCGCCAAAAGCCCGCAAGCGGCAGCGCTGTGCGCCTGCATGAACGCAGTCGCTTTGTGCGCGTGGGTGGTCGGTGGCTGTATCTGGACGGAGTTTTGGAATAAAAAAGGCGGACCTCGCGAGCCGCCATGAAACCTCTTCGAGAAAATTCAGCCAACAGCGTTGGCGACAGCGTTAGAACGTTGGGACAATACCTACGGCAATCTGTTGCATGTCCACGCCCTTGCGGTGGTACGGTTTTGGTCAAAGGCCAGTGCTGCTCCCAACTGATGGGCAGACCGCATAAAGATTTCATGACACACTCCACCGATGGGTCAATCAAGTTGTCATGCGCGATAGATAAGCTGGAAGTCACTTTAATCAAGGTTTGAACATGCGTTTTTGCTACATCGTTCCGTTGGTCGTCATTCCATTCTTTTTGAGTGCCTGTGCAGTGCCCCGTCCCATAGAGCAGGGTGGATTTGCATTTGGGCTGTGGGGTGATATGCCCTATAAAAAGGCCGGAGACGATCCAAAATTGCCAGCTGTGTTGCAAAGCATCAATGCATCAGATATTGCGTTTTCCATTTACGACGGTGACATCAAGGATGGAAGTTCTAAATGTACGGACGATGTTTATGTTGATGCGCTAAAGATGTTCAACAGCCTGGTCAAGCCTGTGGTGTATGTGCCGGGAGACAACGAATGGACCGATTGCCACCGTTTAAATAACGGTGGTTACGACGGGCTGGAACGCCTTGCGCATCTCCGTCGTACTTTGTTTGCAAGCCCGGACAGTCTAGGTCAAAGTCGTATTGCGCTCGAGCACCAGGGGCGCCCCGGAGAGAAGTTTGTGGAAAACACACGTTTTACCCGTGGCGGGGTGGTGTTCGTCGGTGTCAACATGCCTGGTAGCAATAACAACAAGGTGCTCAATGACAAAGAATGCCAGGCCAAGAGTACGCGCACGTTGGAGCAGTGCGCTGCATCTAATGCGGAGTATTTAGAGCGCGATACGGCCAACGTGGCATGGCTCGTAACAGCATTCGAAAAAGCCCGCGCTGACAACGCATTAGGCTTGGTGGTCACCGTACAGGCGGACCCCGGGTTTGATCTGCCGGAAACAGAGGATATTGATGAGAGCGCTGCACCGGGAGTAAGCGGCTACCGCAACTTCATGGCAGCACTGGTTCGGCAAACTGAACGGTTCAACGGGCAGGTGCTGTTTGTGCACGGTGACACACATTTTTTCAAGGTGGATAAGCCTCTGTACAGCCCCACTAAGCTCTTGCCGAACCTCACCCGTCTACAGACATTTGGCAGCCCGTCCCTGCACTGGGTACGTGTGAAGGTTGATCCGACCACCGTGAACGTGTTTGAAATTCAACCGGTGATCGTGCGTCAGCCGTGATTCGCTTTAAAGCCTCGCCTGAGTGCTAAGCGGAAACTGATCGGTCAGGCCCAGTTCTTTGATCAGCATCAGGGATAGAGGGTAGTCATGGGTTTTTTCTGAACTCGCCGGGCGAGCGTCCGGTCCAGCCTTTAAAGGCGCGGATAAAACTTTTCTCGTTCTGAAACCCCGCCGCCTCGGCCACTTGCTTGATTGGGCGGTCGGTGCGGTTGAGCAAATCGACCGCGCGGGCCTGGCGTACTTCGTCTTTGAGCCCTTGCAACGAGGCACCTTCTTCCTTAAGTTGGCGGTGCAGGGTACGCGGCGATACATGCAGCAGCGTGGCCAAGGCCTCGGCGCTGTGGGTTTGCTGGGCTTGGCTGGCCAGCGTCTGGCGCACGCGTTGCACCAACAGCCGGTCGCGCCGGTACTGCAGCACGGTGAGCGGCAGGGCATGTTGCAGCATTTGCTGCAGCGCTTTTTCGTCGCGGCGCAGCCCTAGGCTGAGGTAGCGCGTATCGAAGCGAAGGCTGGCCGGGCCCGCCTCAAAAGCGGTGGGGCCAGAAAACAAAATGCCATACGCGTCGCGGTGCACCGGTGCAGCAAACGGAAACTGTGCGGCCTGCAATGGAATGCGCGAATCCACCAGCCAGCAAGCCAGGCCGTGGATATTGCGCAGCACGGACACCAGGCAGAACTCTCGCAACGCGCCTAAATCGGTGTGCTCGGTAATGCTGATGCTGGCTATGTCCCCCGCCACTGTGAGTGACAGCGCAATGTCCGGTGCTATCAACCCATGGTGGCGGCACCAGCGTTGCAGTGCCAATTGCAAGGTTGGCGCGCTGATGGAGGCGCGCGCCAGCATGCCGTAGCTGCCCCAGGGTAGGCGGCGGCTAAACCAGCCCAGCGCTTCGTCATCCAACTCTTGCATGGCCGCGCCCGAGAGCTGCTCCATTTGCAAGGCGGTAATGCGGGCTTGCGGTTGTGCAACGTCAGTTGGCGCAATCTGTGCCAAAGCTAACGCACTCTGCGGGTCTTTGCCGTAACGCTGATACGCCAACACAATGGCTTTTACAAAGGCCATTGGGGTTGCAGCAATGGGGGTGAGACGCGCCATAAGGCCGGAGTGTGCCAGAGTTTCATGGTGTGAATCTATGTGGCACGATTTGCAACCTTGATGGCCCGTCAAACATGCCGCGTGGCGATCAAAATGCCAGTTGCTCTGAAAACATTGACTGGACACGCACCATGCCCATCCTGGAGACCAAACTCAACGCCCGATCAGCCGACTTTCAGGCCAACGCAGCAGCCATGCGCGCGCTGGTGGTCGACCTGAACGCCCAAATCGACAAGGCCGCCCTGGGAGGAGGTGATGCGGCCCGCGCCAAGCACACGGCCCGCGGCAAGTTGCTGCCGCGTGACCGCGTGGCTATGTTGCTCGACCCCGGCACGCCGTTTTTGGAGTTGTCCCCTCTGGCTGCGTTGGCCATGTACCCCGACCGCGATGGCACTGACAGCGCGCCCTGCGCAGGGGTCATCGTCGGCATAGGCCGCGTGAGCGGGGTGGACTGCATGATTGTGTGCAACGACGCCACCGTCAAGGGCGGAACCTACTATCCACTCACCGTCAAGAAGCACCTACGCGCCCAGGAAGTGGCCGCGCAAAACCACCTGCCGTGCATCTATTTGGTGGATTCGGGCGGCGCTAATCTGCCTAACCAGGACGAAGTGTTCCCCGACCGTGACCACTTCGGCCGCATCTTCTTCAACCAAGCCAACATGAGCGCGCAGGGCATTTCGCAAATAGCCGTGGTCATGGGCAGCTGCACCGCTGGTGGCGCCTATGTGCCCGCCATGAGTGACGAGACCATCATCGTCAAGAACCAGGGCACCATCTTTTTGGGTGGCCCTCCGCTGGTGAAGGCCGCCACGGGCGAAGTGGTTACCGCCGAAGACCTAGGGGGCGGCGATGTGCATACGCGGCTCTCGGGCGTGGCCGACCACTTGGCCCAAAATGATTTGCACGCCCTCTCGCTGGCGCGTGAGGCTATTGGCCATTTGAATAGAAACAAGCCGCTAGCCCTCGTCACACAAGCGCCAGTAGCTCCCAAATTTGCAGCAGACGAGTTGTACGGCGTGATTCCCACCGACACCCGCAAGCCCTTTGATGTGCGTGAAATCATCGCCCGCATTGTGGACGGCAGCGAGTTGCATGAGTTCAAGCCCCGCTACGGCACCACGCTGGTCTGCGGCTTTGCGCACATTGAAGGTATGCCGGTGGGCATCATTGCCAACAACGGTATTTTGTTCAGCGAGTCAGCCCTGAAAGCCACGCACTTCATTGAGCTGTGCTGCCAGCGCAAGATACCGCTGGTGTTTTTGCAAAACATCACCGGCTTCATGGTGGGGCGCAAATATGAAAACGAGGGCATTGCTCGCCACGGGGCCAAGATGGTCACGGCTGTCGCCACCGCGCAAGTGCCCAAGTTCACCTTCATTATTGGTGGCAGCTATGGCGCGGGCAACTACGGCATGTGCGGCCGCGCCTTCAGCCCACGCTTTTTGTGGATGTGGCCGAATGCCCGCATTTCGGTCATGGGCGGCGAGCAGGCAGCCAGCGTGCTGGCCACGGTG
>JBEGPS010000039.1:0-2961 GCA_041181325.1 Pseudomonadota bacterium | reverse complement strand
GCCCGCCTGCTGGAAGTCATGGGCGCAGAGACGCGCATCTTCAACCCCAGCGGTCTGCCCCTGCCCGATGACGCACCCGACACCCACCCCAAAGTGCAAGAGCTGCGCCAACTGACGCAATGGTCCGAAGGCATGGTGTGGACATCGCCTGAACGCCACGGCGCTATGACCGGCATCATGAAAGCGCAGATCGACTGGATTCCGCTCAACAGCGGCGCGGTACGCCCCACCCAGGGCAAGACACTGGCGGTGATGCAGGTCAGCGGCGGCTCGCAATCCTTCAACGCGGTGAACCAGATGCGCGTGCTGGGCCGCTGGATGCGCATGGTCACCATACCGAACCAAAGCTCGGTGGCCAAGGCGTTCATGGAGTTTGGCGATGACGACCGCATGAAGCCTTCCAGCTACTTTGATCGCGTGGTCGATGTGATGGAAGAGCTGGTGAAGTTCACCCTGCTGACCCGTGACGTGTCACCGTATCTGGTGGACCGCTACAGCGAGCGCAAAGAGTCGGCCGAAGCACTGATGCAACGGGTGAATCAGCGCAATGTCTAAACCAAGTAAGCGCCTAAGAGAGCCACTTTTGCATAAACCGCGCTTGCCCCGCGGCGGGGTCCAGCTCATACGCCGCAAAACCCACACGCTGGTACAGGCGCACCGCACCGGCGTTGCCTGACAATACCTCCAGCGTAAGCTTGCAAGCGCCACGCTGGCGGGCAATGTCTTCGGCCAACGCCAGCATGCCTTCAGCCACACCTTGTCCCCGGTGCAATGGCAACACGGCAACATCGTGCACGTTAACCAGCGGGCGGCACGCAAAGGTAGAAAACCCTTCGATGCAATTCACCAAACCCACAGGCTGAACCTGTGTACGGTCGGCAAACGCCAGCACGCTGAAGGCTTGCGGGCGTGCTGCCAACTCGGCCACCACATGGGTTTTGGCAAAGTCACTCAAGCCTTCACCACCACCCATAGGGTCACGTGCGTATGCATCCAGCAAGGCCACTAGTGCACTAGCGTGCACCGGATTGGCGTAGTCAGCGCGACAAACGTGCACCGTAGACGCCATGGGCTAGACTTTCAGCGTGTCAGCAATACGCTGGGCGCAGGAAAGCGCTTGGGCGGCATCACGTGCCTCCACCATTACGCGTACAAGGGGCTCAGTGCCGCTGGCGCGAATCAGCACACGCCCGGTGTCGCCCAGCTCAGCCTCTACTTTTTGGGTTTCCTCGGCCATTCGGGTGTTGGACTTCCAGTCTTGGCCTGGTTGCAAGCGCACGTTGATCAGTGTTTGCGGGAACAACGTCACATCGATCAACAACTGCGCCAGGCTTTGCTTGCTGCGCACGCAAGCTTGCAGCACCTGCAGGGCCGACACGATTCCATCCCCTGTGGAGTGCTTGTCAAGCGCAAGCAGGTGGCCAGAACCCTCGCCCCCCAGTAACCAGCCGCGCTTTTCCAGCTCTTCGAGCACATAGCGGTCACCCACCTTGGCGCGCACCAACTCCACGCCCTTCGCTTTGAGGGCCAGTTCTACCGCCATGTTGGTCATCAACGTACCCACCACGCCAGGTACTGCTTCGCCCAAACGCTTACTGCCGTAGATTCCGCCGCGCGACAACCGTTCTTTGACCATGAGGTACAAAATTTCGTCGCCATTAAACAAGCGCCCATCACGATCAACCAACTGCAAGCGGTCAGCATCGCCATCTAGCGCCACGCCAAAATCAGCTTGGTGTTCTTCCACTGCGGCCACCAAAGCCTCGGGGTGTGTAGCCCCAAAACCATTGTTAATGTTGAGCCCGTCTGGTGCACAACCAATCTCAATAACCTCAGCACCCAACTCGTGAAATACCTTGGGTGCTACTTGGTAACCGGCACCATGGGCTCCATCCACGACAATTTTGAAGCCCTTAAGAGTGAGCTCATGGTCAAATGTGCTCTTACAAAATTCTATGTAGCGGCCAGCCGCATCGTCCAGACGCCGCGATTTTCCGAGGTGCGCTGACTCGGCCCATACAGGCGCTTTTTCCAGCGCGGCTTCTACCGCAAGCTCCCAGTCATCCGGCAGCTTGGTTCCATTAGCACTGAAAAACTTAATCCCGTTATCGGCAAAGGCGTTATGGCTAGCACTGATAACGACACCCAACGACGCACGCAACGTGCGCGTGAGATACGCTACACCCGGCGTGGGCAGCGGCCCAAGCAACACCACATCCACACCGGCAGAGTTAAACCCGCTCTCCAGCGCGCTCTCCAACATGTAGCCAGAAATGCGTGTGTCTTTGCCGATCAGCACTGTAGGGTGCACCTCAGTTTGTTTCAGCACTTGGCCGACCGCATGCGCCAAGCGCAGCACAAAGTCGGGCGTGATAACGCCCTGCCCAACCGTGCCGCGAATTCCGTCTGTTCCAAAATATTTGCGTCCCATAGCTACCCCTTTTATCGTTGCTGTATTGTCAATCGTTAACTACCGTTTGTGCCTGCATTGCAGCCAATACCTTAAGCGCTTGTACCGTTTCTTTTACATCATGCACGCGCACAATATGAGCGCCGTTTTGAACTGCCAGCACCGCCGCAGTAACGCTGGGTGCCATGCGCTCACGCACATCCAGGCGCGCCACGGTTGCCAGAGATGTTTGGGTCACTGCCGCCAAGGACGATTTGCGCGACCACCCTGCCAGCACTGCAAAGCCCATTGGGCGCAACGCGGCTTGCTGCGCCAATAGCGCAAAATTTTGTTGCACAGTCTTGCCAAAGCCAATGCCCGGGTCAACACATATTCTGGATTTTTTGACACCTAGCCCTTGCAGGGCCTGCGTACGCAGCTCTAAAAATGATAGCACCTGCCGCACCACATCACCCTCCATGGGAGCCGCCTGCATGGTCTGTGGGTCACGGTGCATGTGCATCACACACACACCGCAGGTGCGGTGTGCGGCAACCACTTGCGCCCCTGTC
>JBEGPS010000038.1:0-2965 GCA_041181325.1 Pseudomonadota bacterium | reverse complement strand
TCCGTCAAGCTGATGACCGACGGCATTTTGCTGGCCGAGACGCAAACCGACCCGTTGCTCAACGCCTACGACACCATCATCATTGACGAGGCGCACGAGCGCAGCCTGAACATCGACTTTCTGCTGGGCTACTTGCGCCAGATACTGCCGCGCAGGCCGGATCTGAAAATCATCGTCACCTCCGCCACGATTGACGCGCAGCGTTTTGCCGACCACTTTGCCAGCAAAAAAGGTCCGGCCCCGGTCATCATGGTGTCCGGGCGCATGTTCCCGGTGGAGCAGCGTTACCGGCCATTTGAAGAATCGCGCGAATACGACGTGAACTCGGCAATAGCCGATGGCGTGGACGAACTCTGGCGCGTGCCGGAGCAGCAGGGCGATATTCTGATTTTTCTGCCCGGTGAGCGCGAAATCCGCGAGGCTACCGACCACCTGCGCAAGCACCTGAGCCACAGCCCCGTGATGCGCAATGCCGAAGTGCTGCCGCTGTTTGCGCGGCTGAGCCCTGCCGAGCAAGACCGCATTTTTGACGGCCACACCGGGCGGCGCATTGTGCTGGCCACCAACGTCGCGGAAACGTCGCTTACGGTTCCAGGCACCCGATACGTCATTGACGCAGGCACAGCCCGCATCAAGCGCTACAGTTTTCGTAGCAAGGTGGAGCAGCTGCTGGTGGAGCCAGTGAGCCAAAGCTCTGCCAACCAGCGCGCTGGGCGTTGCGGGCGCGTGGCCAACGGCATTTGCATTCGGCTGTATGACCAGAAAGATTTTGACGGCAGACCACGCTTTACCGACCCGGAAATTTTGCGATCCTCGTTAGCGGGCGTCATTCTTCGCATGAAGTCGCTGCACCTGGGCATCGTGGAAGACTTTCCGTTTCTGGAGCGCCCCAGCGGTCGTGCGATTGCCGATGGCTACCAGTTGCTCAACGAGCTGGGCGCGGTGGATGACGCCAATGAACTGACGCCCTTGGGCCGCGAACTCTCCAAACTGCCGCTCGACCCTAGGGTAGGACGCATGTTGCTTGAGGCTCGTTCACGCGAAGCGCTTGATGAGGCCTTGGTGATTGCGTCGGCGCTAAGCGTGCAGGATGTGCGCGACCGACCCATGGAAGCGCAGCAGCAGGCCGATGCCGCGCACCAGAAGTTTGATGACGAGAAGAGCGAGTTCACCGGCTACCTGAAGTTGTGGAAGTGGATTCACGATGCCAGAGGTGGTGCTCCAGCGTTGCCGGGTGTTGGGATGGCCGGGCGCTCTGCTCCGTGTCCCCCGCCCGCTTTGCGGGCTCCTCCTTTACCTGCGCAGAACACCCAATCATCCCAACCCTTAGCGGCAACGCCCACCCACAAAGTAACCAACCGCCAATACGAACAACTGCTGCGCCAAAACTTCGTCAACATCCGCCGCGTGCGCGAGTGGAAAGACATCCACAGCCAGCTCCACACCGTAGTGGCGGAGCACAAATGGCGCTTGAACACCAAGCCCGCCAGCTATGAGCAGTTGCACTTGTCTATGTTGTCCGGCCTGCTGGGCAACATCGGCTGCAAGCTCGAAGAAGGTCAAAACGGGGAGTATTTGGGCGCGCGCAGTATCAAGTTCTTCGCCCACCCCGGCGCCCACCTGACCAAGAAGCCCGGCAAGTGGATCGTGGCGGCTGAGCTGGTGGAAACCACTCGCCTGTTTGGCCGCGGCATTGCGGCGGTGGAGCCACAGTGGCTGGAGCAGGTGGGCGGGCATTTGCTCAAAAAGCAACTGCTGGACCCGCACTGGGAAAAGAAGGCGGCCGAGGTGGTGGCGCTGGAACGTGCCACTCTGTATGGCATCGTGGTCTACAGCGGCCGCAAGGTGAACTATGGCCGCGTGGACCTGCACGGCGCGCGTGAAATTTTCATTCGCGAAGCGCTGGTCGGCAAAGAGTGGGAAACCACACTGCCATTTCTAGCGGCCAACCAGAAGCTGATCAAACAGGTGGAAGACCTGGAACACAAGGCTCGCCGCCAAGACGTGCTGGTGGACGACGAGCTGATCTACGCCTTTTACGACCAGCAGCTGCCCGCCGATGTGTGCAGCGGCTACAGCTTTGAGCGCTGGTATCGCGAGGAATCGAAGAAGCCACAGTACAACGTTGAACTCGGCGGTGGCCACCGCGAAAGTACGCTGCTTCGTCTAACCCGCGAAGAGTTGATGCGGCACGAAGCGGCAGGTATCACCACCGCGTCTTTCCCCAAAACGATCCGCTTGGGCGGCGTGGACTGCGCGGCAACCTACCTCCATGAACCGGGCGACGCCCGTGATGGCTTGACTGTTACCGTTCCGCTGTTCGTGCTGAACCAGGTGAACGACGAGCGCTGCGAGTGGCTGGTGCCCGGCATGCTGAAAGAAAAAGTGCAGGCTCTCATCAAAACCCTGCACCAGCGCCCCCGCAGCCGTTTGGTGCCGCTGCCCGACACCGCCACCAAGTTTGCCGAAGCGCTAAACGCCCCCGAAAAATTTGGCGCAGGCAGTCTGGTGGACGCCGTGCTGAAGCTGGTGCGAGAGGCCACTGCGCTGGACATCGTGCGGGCCGACATCAAGGTCGACATGCTCACGCCACACTACTTCATGAACTTCCGCGTCGTGGACGAACACGGCCGCCAGATGGGCCATGGCCGCAACCTGGCCGCGCTGAAAGCCGAGCTTGGCAGCCAGGCACGCGGCGCGTTTCAGGCGTTGGCCAGCTTGAAGCTGGCGCAAAACCAGATAGCGAATCAGGAAAAGAGTAGCCCGCCAGGAGGCTGGGCGACTGAGTGTTCTGCGCAGGTAAAGGAGGAGCCCGCAGGCGTAAGCCGTAGGGCGGAGGACACGGAGCAGAGCATTCGGTCGTCCAGCCTCCCAGCCCCCGCCAGTAAAGCGCAACCAGCTACCAAAAACGTAGCAAACGCCAACCCTTCCAAAAGTAACGCCCCCAGCATTCTCGACGGCCGCT
>JBEGPS010000037.1:0-15122 GCA_041181325.1 Pseudomonadota bacterium | reverse complement strand
TGTGCAGTGCTGCTTCAATGTCTTTGCGCGAGCAGGCGCAAGGGTAGACGGTGCCTTGGGCTACCAGCGCGTCCAAAGCCTGTTGGTAAAGGGCCGTGCGCTGGCTTTGCCAAACCGGAGGTGCGTCGGGGTGCAGGCCACAGGCGGCCAGTTGGGCCAATAGGGCATGGTCGACGCCGGGAATGCAGCGCGGGGTGTCTACATCTTCTATGCGTACCAGCCATTGGCCGCCGTGGGCCCGGGCGTCCAGCCAGCTGGCCAGCGCCGCCACCAGCGAACCCGCGTGCAGCAGGCCTGTGGGCGAGGGCGCGAAGCGACCTATGTACATAAGTAAGTTGTGAAAGCGTGAGCGCCGCCGGGCCGCCCCAAGGCGCGAAGGCCCCCTTGGGGGGCAGCAACCCGCGCAGCGGTGGAGCGTGGGGGCTAAATCATTCCTAGGGCCAACTCCAAGCCCGAAACAAACGCATCTTCCACGCGGTGGCCCAGGCACCAGTCGCCGCACACGCCCAGCCCGGCTTTGGCATCCCACAGGTGGCTGGTGCCCAAGGGGCGTTCGGTTTTTGCGTACATCCAGCGGTGCACATCGGCGTGGGCGGGTATGGCGCGGATGCCGGTTACTTCCGAGAACGCTTTGATCAACTTGGCGGTGACGCGCTCGGCGCTGTCTTGCAAGTGTTCTTGCGACCAGGCAGCGCTGGCCTGCACGGTCCAGCGCTCCACAATGCCGCGGCCGGGTTTGCTGGATTCGCGGGCCAGCCAGGCAATGCGGTGGTGGGTGCTGCGGGCAGCGCTCCACTGCGGGCCCAACGTGGTCAGACCGGGTTGTACCGCTTGGGGGAAGGCCAGCATCAGCGTCCAGCAAGGGGCCACGGTGACGTTGGCAGTTTTCTTGGCCAGTGTGGCGGCCTTGGGAGCTTTGGTCAGCAGTTCTTGCGCTTGCGGGCTGGGGATGGCCAGCACTACTGCGTCAAAGCCGCCATACACATGGCTGCTGTCGTCGGCACCGGCGGTGCGCAGCTGCCATTGTTTTTTGTTGAGCTGGTCTAGCTCGATAGCGGTGACTTTGGTTTGCAGTTGGATGCGGCCTGCGTCTTCCAGCGGCTGTGCCCATTTGCGCACCAGGGCGTTCATGCCGGGCTTGGCCACCCAATGCGCCTCACGCGCGGGCAGGCCGGCTGCGGCCACGCGGCCATGCGAGTCCAGCACTTGCACGGTGTTGGCACTCCAGGGACGGCACACGCCGGGGCTGGTTTGCAGGGCCAGCGTAAAGCGCGGGTCGCGCACAGTGAAATACTGCGCGCCGTGGTCAAACGTGCCAAACGGGCTATTGCGGGTGGACATGCGCCCCCCCAGGCCATGGCTTTTTTCAAACACAGTGACTTGGTGCCCTGCCTGCACCAGCGTGCGTGCGCAGGTGATGGCGGCAATACCGCCACCAACGATAGCAATGTGTTTGGATTCATTCATGGGCGTGGTCTCCAGTTTGTTGTAATGATGTCTTTATACACGCTTATCGCGGGCCAATCCGGCACTAAATTCCTCGGTGATTTTCTAAAAGTGCGGCACGCGTTGTGGCGCTTTCCAGCTGCGTGAGCCACCATTGCAAAGCCCGCCCCGGCGTGCGCGATTGGCCGCCACGCCATGCGTAGTGAATGGGTACCTCACGCGCACCACGCTCAGTTTTTTTGACGACTAAACGGCCCACGTCGATATAGGGCTGCACCATGCAGCTAGGCAGATTGCCGCCCCCCAAGCCGCGCAGTTGCGCATCCAGCTTGGCGTGCATGCTGGACACAGTAAACACGTCTTGCCCACTTAACAGGCCAAAGGTCAGGCCACCGCCGCGCTGCACCGAATCGGCCACTGCCACGGCGCGGTGTTTTTGAATGGTTGCATCACTCAGGGGCTCGGGCGCTTTGGCCAGCGGGTGGTGCGGAGCCACGGCGTACAGCATGGTGAGCTGGCCAATGGGCTTGCTTTGCAAGTCGGCGGTGTTGGATGCATCGGGCCCTACGCCAATGGCCAGGTCGGCCTGGCCGCTGGTGAGTGCTTCTAGCGTTCCCGATAACGCCTCTTCACGCAGGCGAATGCGGGTGGGTGGGGCCAGGCTGAAAAAGCTGTCGCACAGCTCCATCATGGTGGCTCTGGAAATAACGGTGTCAATGGCAATGGTGAGTTGTGATTCCCAACCAGTGGCTACGCGTTTTACGCGGTTGGCTACGGCATCAATCTCTAGCAGCAGGCGGTTGCCCTCGCGCAGCAGCTCGTGCCCGGCCTCGGTGAGCTTGGCTTGGCGCGAGCTACGGTCAAACAGTAGCACGTCCAGTGCGTCTTCAATTTGGCGCACCCGGTAGGTCATGGCGCTGGGCACCATGCCCATATCGCGCGCTGCGGCGGCAAAGCTACCTGCGATGGCAATGCTTTGGAGCATGGCCAAAGCGTCGGGGGTCAAAACATCGCGGGGCGTCTGCATGAAAAATGGGGTTTAGTTGAATTATTTTGAATGATGCCATCAAAAGCCAAGCAGCGTAAAACGCCCCGCAAGGCCTAAAGTTAATAGCATTGCGCAGAAGCAATGCAACCCGAAAGACGCCTATGTTGACCCTTCGTAAATCCCAAGACCGTGGCTATGCCGACCATGGCTGGCTCAAGTCGTTTCACAGCTTTTCGTTTGCAGGCTATTACGACGCTGCGCACATGGGCTGGGGCAATTTGCGCGTGATTAACGAAGACCGCATTGCCGCGGGCATGGGCTTTGGCACCCATGGCCACCGCGACATGGAGATCGTGAGCTATGTGGTCAGCGGCAACCTGGCCCACAAAGACAGCATGGGCAATGTCAAAGGCATTCCCCCCGGCGACGTGCAGCGCATGAGCGCGGGCACTGGCGTGCAGCACAGCGAGTTCAACCACGCGCCAGACCAGACTACGCATTTCTTTCAGATTTGGATTGAGCCCAACGTCAAAGGCATTGCACCCAGCTACGAGCAAAAGACATTTGCCAATGAGGAAAAACAGGGGATGTTGCGCCTGGTGGCTTCGAACGATGGTGCGCAGGGTAGCGTCACCATCCACGCCGATGCACGCATATACAGCGGCCTGTTCGATGGTGAACAGACCGCCACAGTGAGCATCGCGCCCAATCGCAAGAGCTATGTGCACCTGCTGCGCGGGACGCTTGAAGTCAATGGCTTGCAACTCTCTGGTGGAGATGCTGCGCTTTTGGACCTTGAGAGCCACATCACGCTCACCAATGGTAAAGACGCCGAAGTGCTGGTGTTTGACCTGCAGGGCTAATTTCAATTTTTCAACAGGAGTAAATAAATGGCAAAAGTAGCAGTGGTATTTCATTCGGGTTACGGTCACACTCAACGCATGGCGCAATCGGTGGCAGCGGGCGCAGGCGCAGAGCTGATCACGATTGATGCCGACGGCAATCTGCCCGAAGCAGCCTGGGACACTTTGGCAGCGGCAGATGCCATCATCTTTGGCTCGCCCACCTACATGGGCTCGGTGAGCTGGCAGTTCAAGAAGTTTGCCGACGCCAGTAGCAAGCCTTGGTACACCCAGGCCTGGAAGGACAAAATTTTTGGTGGCTTCACCGCCAGCGCCAACATGAATGGAGACAAGCACTCCACACTCCACTATTTCATGACGCTGGCCATGCAGCACGGTGGCATTTGGGCGGGCACCGGCCTGAACTACAACAACACCAAAGCATCGCAGCGCGGCGATGTGAACTACCTGGCCTCCAGCGCAGGCCCTATGGCCCAGACCCCGGGTGACTCTGGTGCCGATGAGATGAACGCCGGCGACATGGAAACCGCTCGTCTGTTCGGCGCACGGATTGCTGCGCTGGCTGGTAAATAGTAAGAAAAAAGCTGCCAGCCACCGTTGGCTGTGCGTAGCTAGCTATCAAAAAAGGAGCGAAGACGCTCCTTTTTGCATTTTTGGGGCCAATGGTGTGTGTGCAACCTCATGCACAATTCACTGGACAACGCGAGGAAACGCAGTGAGCCCTTCAGACCCCCCCAACCAATTTGCCTTGCTCAAGCAGCGCCGCTTCGGGCCGTTCTTCTGGACGCAGTTTGCTGGTGCTGCCAACGACAACGTGTTCAAGTTTGCCTTCACCGTGATGGTGACCTACCAGCTCAGTGTGGACTGGTTGCCCGCGACTATGGCGGGGCTGGTGATTGGGGCGCTGTTTATCTTGCCGTTTTTGCTATTCTCGGCCACCAGCGGCCAGCTCACTGACAAATACGACAAGACTGCGATGATTCGGTTTGTCAAAAATCTGGAAATTGCGGTGATGCTGCTAGGGGCGTATGGCTTTATAGCCAACAGCGTGCCGGTGCTTCTGGCGTGTACCTTTTTAATGGGCCTGCATTCCACGCTGTTTGGCCCGGTGAAGTTTGCCTACCTGCCCCAAGTGTTGTCGGAGCGGGAGCTAACCGGTGGCAACGGCATGGTGGAGATGGGTACGTTCGTCGCCATTTTGTTGGGGCAGGTTGCGGGTGGTTTGTTGGTGGCCGTACCCGAAGTAGGCCATCGCGATGTGGCCATTGCCTGCGTGGTGTTGGCCTTGGCGGGTCGCGCGGTTGCCGGTGGCATACCTGCCGCGCCTGCCAACGACCCAGGGCTCAAAATCAACTGGAACCCGGTGTTGGAAACTTGGCGCAACCTGAAGCTGGCGCACGGCAATCCGGTGGTTTTTCGGACACTGTTAGGTATCAGTTGGATGTGGTTTTTTGGCGCGGTGTTTTTGAGCCAGTTTCCCAGTCTTGCCAAAGAAGTTTTGCACGGCGATGAACGTGTGGCGTCGTTTTTGCTGGTGATTTTTTCTGTTGGTATTGGCATCGGCTCGCTACTGTGCGAGGTGCTGGGCAAGCGCCATGTAGAGATTGGCCTGGTGCCACTGGGTGCCATCGGCATGAGCGTGTTTTCTATTGATTTGTACTTTGCGCTCAACCACCTTGCACCCACTACGCCCATGGGCGTGGGCACCTTTGTCTCTCAAGCGCTGCATTGGCGTGTGATGGCCGACCTGTTGCTGCTGAGTTTGTTTGCGGGCCTGTACAGCGTGCCCATGTATGCGCTGATTCAGCTGCGCAGCCAGCCCACGCACCGGGCACGCATTATTGCGGCCAACAATATTTTGAATGCGCTGTTCATGATTGCCAGTTCGGTGATTGCCGGTGCGTTGTTGACAAGCGGCTTCACTATTCCGCAGATATTTTTGTTCACCGGCATTACCAACGCCGTGGTGACTTGCTGTGTATTCGTGCTCGCACCCGAATACTTTTCACGCTTTGTGGCCTGGCTGCTTCAATAGGTCAGTGCCCACCGCCCTTCGGTCATCAAACACAAAGCAGCCACCCTGGTAGTGGCCGCCATCGGTTTCTTCAAAGTATTTCAGAATGCCGCCTTCCAACTGGTAGACGTGCTCCAGGCCTTCCTCGCGCATCAGAATGGCGGCTTTTTCGCAGCGGATGCCACCGGTGCAGAAGCTCACCACGGTTTTGTCTTTCAGGTCGTCCAGGTGAGCCCGCAGTGCGTCGGGAAACTCGGTGAACTTGTTCAAACGCCAGTCAATTGTGTTTTCAAACGTACCCTCGTCCACTTCGTAGGTGTTGCGGGTATCCAGTGTCACCACCGGGCGGCCTTCGTCGTCATGGCCCTGGTCCAGCCAGCGCTTCACGGTGGCGGGCGTTGCGGCTGGCGCACGGCCGTTGGCGGGTTGGATGGCGGGGTGGTTCATGCGAATGATTTCGCCTTTTACCTTGACCAGCATTTTTTTGAACGGCTGCGCGTCCGACCAGCTTTCTTTGGGCACTATGTCGGCAAAACGGGCGTCGGTGTGCAACTGGGCAACGAATGCGCGCACATCGTCGGCGGGGCCTGCCAAAAATAGATTGATGCCCTCAGTTGCCAGCAATATGGTGCCTTTTAGGCCCAAAGCCAGCGCGCGGGCCAATAAAACCTCGCGCAAATCAGCAGCGTCCGGCAGGGGGACAAATTTATAAGAGGAGATGTTCAGTACGGTGTTCACCCCCCGATTTTAGAAGACCGGGTTCCCTACAATCTGGGCATGTTTACCCATCTGCGCCTGCATACCGAATTTTCCGTGGTGGATTCCACGTGCCGTATTGACGATGTCATTAAAGCCGCAGGCAAAGATGGGCAGCCCGCCATCGCTGTTACCGACCTCAATAACCTGTTTGGCGCCATCAAGTTTTACAAGCAGGCGCGCGGCAAGGGCATTAAGCCCCTCATTGGCGCGGAAATCATGCTCGAGGGGCTTGGCGCGGATGCCACAGCCACGTCGCGCATCATTTTGTTGGTGCAAAACACGCAGGGTTATTTGAATATCTCCGAGCTGATTGCGCGGGCTTACACCCAAAACGTGGTCAAGGGCCAGGCGGTCATCAAGCTGAATTGGCTTAAAGAGTTGAACGCCGGGCTGATTGCCCTGTCAGGTGCGCAGGCCGGTCCGGTGGGGCAAGCGCTGGTGCAGGGCGACACAGCCCGTGCCCATGAGGCAGCATTGCAGTTAGGCGGCATATTTACCCACCGCTTTTACCTTGAGCTGCAACGCGCAGGCCGTGTGGATGACGAAACCCATGTGGTGGCCGCTGTGCAACTGGCCGCGCGCATGAAGCTGCCAGTAGTGGCTACGCACCCAATTCAGTTCACCGAGCCAGATGACTACGAGGCGCACGAAGCGCGGGTGTGCATCGCCGATGGCGAGATTTTGAGCAACCCCAAACGGGTGCGCAAGTACACGCGCGAGCAATATTTCAAGAGTGCGGCGCAGATGGAGGCGCTGTTCAAAGACATTCCCAGCGCGATTGCCAACACGCTAGAGATTGCCAAGCGCTGCAGCCTGACCCTGGTGCTGGGCAAAAATTACCTGCCGGAATTTCCGACACCGTTAGTAAACGGGCAGCAGTTGTCGCCAGAAGAGTATTTTCGCTATGCGTCGCACGAGGGTTTGAAAGACCGCATGGCGCATCTGTACCCCGACGCTGCGGTGCGCGAAAGTCACATGGCACGTTATGTCGACCGGCTGGAGTTTGAGATTGGCACCATCCTGAAGATGGGTTTCCCAGGCTACTTTTTGATCGTGGGCGACTTCATTAACTGGGCCAAAAACAACGGCTGCCCAGTGGGGCCGGGCCGGGGTTCTGGGGCAGGCAGTTTGGTGGCGTATTCGCTCAAGATTACCGACCTCGACCCGCTGCAATACAACCTGCTGTTTGAGCGGTTTTTGAACCCCGAGCGGGTGTCGATGCCCGACTTTGACATCGACTTCTGCCAAACCAACCGAAACTTGGTGATCGATTACGTCAAGGCCAAATACGGCAAAGACGCGGTGAGCCAGATTGCCACCTTCGGCACCATGGCCGCGCGTGGGGTGATTCGCGACGTGGGCCGTGTGCTAGACATGCCGTATATGTTTTGCGACGGCATCAGCAAGCTCATACCCAACAAGCCGGGCACCAATGTCACGCTGCAGCTGCCACCCACCGACGGTAAAAAGAGCGACAAATACATTTACGCCAGCGAGGCTGAACCCATTCTTGCCCAGCGCGAGGCCGACGAAGAAGACGTTAAAACCCTGCTGGAGCTGGCCCGCAAGTTGGAGGGCATGACCCGCAACATCGGCATGCATGCAGGCGGCGTGTTGATTGCGCCGGGCAAGCTGACCGATTTTTGCCCGCTGTACCAACAACCCGGGAGCGAGTCGGCGGTGAGCCAGTACGACAAGGACGACGTGGAAGCCATTGGGCTGGTGAAGTTCGACTTTTTGGGCCTGGCCACGCTGACCATTTTGGAGATTGCACGCGAATTCATCATGAAGCGCCACGCGGGCCAAGAAGGTTTTGCCTATGAAAACCTGCCACTGGACGATGCCAAGGTTTACAAGCTGTTCTCGGACGGGAATACCGAGGCGGTGTTTCAGTTCGAGAGTACCGGCATGCAGCGCATGCTGAAGGACGCCAAGCCGTCGCGCCTGGAAGACCTGATTGCACTGAACGCCCTGTACCGCCCTGGTCCCATGGACCTGATTCCCAGCTTTGTGGCACGCAAACACGGGCGCGAGGTGATTGAGTACCCGCACCCGCTGGTGGCCGAAATGCTCAGCGAGACCTACGGCATCATGGTCTACCAGGAGCAGGTGATGCAGACCGCGCAGATACTGGGCGGCTACTCGCTGGGCGGCGCCGACATGCTGCGGCGCGCCATGGGCAAGAAGAAAGCCGAGGAGATGGCCGAGCACCGCAGCATCTTCCGCGCCGGTGCGGCCAAGAACGACATCGCGCAAGAAAAAGCCGACGAGGTATTTGACTTGATGGAGAAGTTTGCAGGCTACGGCTTCAACAAGTCGCACGCTGCTGCTTACTCGCTCTTGGCGTACCACACGGCCTGGATCAAGGTGCACTACACAGCCGAGTTTTTCTGCGCCAACATGACAGTCGAAATGGACGACACCGACAAACTGAAGGTGTTGTTTGAAGATGCCGAGAAGATGGGTCTGAGCTTCGAGCCGCCCAATATCAACCGTGGCTTTCACCGTTTTGAGCCTATCTCGAACAAAGAAATTCGCTATGGGCTGGGTGCTATCAAAGGCACCGGCCAGCAAGCGATTGAGGCCATCGTGGCCGCGCGCGAAGGCCGTGGGCCCACCGAAGAGTCGGGTCCGTTCAAGAGTCTGTTTGACTTTGCCCGCCGGGTTGAGCGCTCGCGCTTGAACAAGCGCTGCGTGGAAGCCCTGATCAAGGCCGGTGCGTTTGACACCCTGCAACTCAACCGCGCATCGTTGGTGGAAAGCATTGACCGTGCGTTTGACTTTGCCACCGCCAGCGCGGCCAACGCCAACCAGCATGGCCTGTTTGATATGGGCGGTGACGATGACCACGGATCCAGTACCCAAGAACCCGACCTGATTGACGCGTTGCCTTGGGGCGTGAAAGAGCGGCTGACCCAGGAAAAAACGGCGGTGGGCTTTTACCTGTCGGGCCATTTGTTTGACGAAGTAGCGCTAGAAGTGCGCCGCTTTGCCAAGCGCCCGATTGAGGAGTTGATAGACACCCGCGAGCCGCAGTTGCTGGCAGGCATCGTCACCGACTTTCGGGTGATCAACGGCCAGCGCGGCAAGCTGGCCTTGTTCAAGCTGGACGACAAGTCGGCCATGATTGATGCGCGGGTGGAAGAAGAAATGGTCAACGCCAACAAGCACTTGTTTAAAGACGATGCGCTGATCATCGTCATGGGTAAGGTGCGTGATGATCGCTTTTCGGGCGGCAAGCAGCTCACCATTACCCAGGTGTGGGACTTGGAGCAGGCGCGCTGCCGCTTCGGCAAATACTTGCGCGTGGCGGTGAATGTGGATGGCAAGGGCAAGACCCCGGATGTGGCACGCATGGTGAAAGAGTTTCCAGCGCAGCGGGAAATGACGGAGCAGGGGGAGCTTGTGCGCGGTATGGCTGTGCGGCTGCAGGTGCAGCGCTTGCTGCAAGATGCAACTGCCGCCGACTGCAATGGCGCAGCCGCTGAGCTGCATTTGGGCGACAACGCCAAGTTTTACCCCAGCGACGCAGCACTGGCCGCGTGGCGCGCCCAGGCCGACCAAGGCAAAGCGGTGATTGCTTACGAGTAGTGCAAAGTAAGCGCTGGGTGGCGCAAGGCAGCGCGGGTGAGGGGATTGATCTAAATGCGATACACTCTCATTTAGATTTAAGAAATATGCCCATGTTGCTATCTCAATTGCCCAATGGAGCCCATGCGCTGGTGTCGTGCGTGGCGGCGAATTCAACCGAAGTGGGCGAAGCCACGCTGCGCCGCTTGGGCGAGTTGGGTTTTATTCCGGGCGAACCGGTGCATATGCTGCGCCGTGGCCCTGGCGGGCGTGAGCCTTTGGCGGTACAGGTGGGTGACACGCAGTTTGCACTGCGCTTGCTCGAAGCCCAGTGCATCGAAGTGCAGCAGGCTTAACACTATGACTCACACTTCAACAACCGACTACAGCATTGCCTTGGTGGGTAACCCCAATTGCGGCAAAACGGCGCTGTTTAATTTGCTGACCGGCGCGCGCCAAAAGGTGGCGAACTACGCCGGCGTTACGGTCGAGCGCAAAGTGGGTTTGGCCCGCTTGGCTGACGGACACACGATTTCAGTGGTGGACCTGCCCGGTTCCTACAGCCTGACCCCGGCCACGCCAGACGAAGAAGTCATGCTGCAAGTGATCGAAGGCCGCCGCGCGGGTGAGCGCGCTCCCGACGCCATCGTGGCCGTGGTGGATGCCACCAATTTGCGCATGAACCTGCGCTTGGTGCTGGAGTTGCGCCAATTGGGCAAACCTTTGATCGTTGCCTTGAATATGGCCGATGTGGCGAGAGAGCAGGGGCTGGACATTGATGTTGCGCGGCTGTCACAAGAGCTGGGTTGTGCGGTGGTGGAGACCGTGGCGGTTAAAAACAACGGCCATGTACATCTGCTGGCGCAACTGCAGCGGCAACTGTCTGCGCTGGCGGCCTTCACTGGTGCGTCGGGTACGGCGGGTGCGTCGGCTGCGGGGCACTCAGGTTCGATTTCTCGTCCTGGCTCTGCCGAGTTGCAAAAAGAAGTACGTCGCATCTTGGCGCTGGTAGCTCCCAAGGTGCCTAAGGTTGCTCGGTTTCACCACCGGCTGGATGCGGTGGCCATGCACCCGGTGTGGGGGCTGGTGCTGTTGGCGGCGGTGCTGTTTCTGATATTTCAGGCAGTATTTAGCTGGGCCAATTTGCCGATGGATGCCATCAAATCCACCATGGCGGCTGTGGGCGAATGGACCTTGGCCCATATGGACGACGGCCCCTTGCGAAGCCTGCTGGTGGACGGCGTGATCGCCGGTGTGGGTGGCGTGCTGGTGTTTTTGCCGCAGATTTTGATTTTGTTTTTCTTCATTCTGCTGTTGGAAGATTCTGGCTACCTGCCGCGCGCAGCCTTTCTGCTGGACAACCTGATGGGCAAGGTAGGCCTGTCGGGCAGGGCGTTTATTCCGTTGCTGTCGAGTTTTGCCTGCGCCATTCCCGGCATCATGGCCACGCGAACCATTGCCAATTGGAAAGTCCGTTTGGCCACCATCATGGTGGCGCCGTTGATGACCTGCTCGGCCCGCATTCCGGTCTACGCTCTGTTGATTGGCGCCTTTGTACCCGACCGTGCAGTGGGCTGGTTTGACCTGCGCGGACTGACCCTGTTCGGCCTGTACGTAGCAGGTGTGGTGGGTGCCATGGCGGTAGCGTGGATTTTTAAGCGCGTGTGGATGAAAACCGGCTACCAGCCCCTGATGCTGGAACTGCCACCTTACCGCTTGCCCAGCTTACGTAACCTGTGCTTAGGTCTGTGGGAGCGCGCACGCATCTTCCTGAGCCGGGTGGGAGGCATTATTTTCTCGTTGATGGTGGTGCTGTGGTTCTTGTCCACCTTTCCTGGCCCGCCAGCGGATTGGGATATATCGCAAGGCCCTGCCATTCAGTACAGCCTGGCAGGCATGCTGGGCCACGCCTTGCAGGTGGTGTTTGCGCCTATCGGATTCAACTGGCAGATTTCTATCGCCCTGGTACCCGGCTTGGCTGCACGTGAAGTAGCGGTGGGCGCTTTGGGCACTGTGTACTCCTTGTCCGCAGCAAATAACGGTGTAGCCGATGCCTTGTCCCCCGTGATTGCGCAGGGCTGGTCACTGGCCACTGCCTATTCGCTGCTGGCTTGGTACGTGTTTGCGCCGCAATGTTTATCTACCTTGGCCGTGGTGCGCCGTGAGACTAACTCGTGGAAGTACCCGCTGGCCATGGCGCTGTATTTGTTCGCCCTGGCCTACGCAGCCGCGTGGGTCACTTACCGACTGACCTTGTGGATGGGAGGCTAGCGACATGGCTGTGCAATGGCTTATTACCGCTATTTTGGTGGCGCTGTGTTTGGCGTATGTCATCAAAACGATGGTGCCTAAAACAGGTGCTGCGGCGTGTGGCGGGGGATGCAAGGGTTGTAACGGCGTGGGGTCTTCGGTGGGATTGCCATCGAGTCCGTCCGACGGAAAATCTTGTGCTGTTTCCGCATCGAGCACCAATATGCAGCCGTTGGTTTTTCACCCGACCCAGAAGCGTAATTTTTAAGCCTTTTAGGCTGCGAGCCCAATAGCAGCATGCGTAGCTAGCTATATAAAAAATAGCAACTAGAGGCACTCAAAACGGCAATTAGCGCCCAAACAACTCTTGCGGCGACATGACGATGATCAGTGGCGAGGGGACTTGCCCGTTTTCATCTTTCGGCAGCACGGTCGTTTTGTCTATGGCTTTTAGCGCCGCATCATCCCAGGACTTGGTTCCGCTAGCTTTGATAATTCGGCTGGTCAAAATGGTGCCATCTGGTGACATACGCACTTCAATTTCGGTTTTGGGGTTGCTCGCAATGGTTTCGGTGTACACGATATTGGGTTTGATGCGCGCGGCAATGCGACCCATGTAGCTGGCCGTGGGCGCAGAGGACTGCGCTGCTGTGCCGGTAGATGTCGCCGCGCCGCTGCCGCCACTGCCTGCCAGGCCCGCCATGCGTTTGATGTTTTGTTGGCGCAGCTCTTCTAGCGCTTTCTCGTCTTTGGCTTCTTGCTGCGCCCGCTTCGCCGCTTTGTCTTTTTCAGCTTTGTCTTTTTCCAGCCGTTCGCGTTTTTTCTCCAGCTCTAGCTTCTCTTCGTGCAGTTGCTTTTCTTTCAGCAGCTTGGCTTTTTCTTTTTCTTTGGCAATCGCAATGCTGGGGTCAGGCTGTGGCGCCGGTTTGGGCTGCACCACGGGCTTGGGTTCCGGCTTGGGCGTGGGTTGAGGTTCTGGCGGAGGTTTTGGGAGTATGGGCGGCTCTGGTGTCTCCACTGGCGCTGGTGGTGCTGCTTCTTGCGGTATGGCGGACCAAAGTTCGGCCTCTACCGTCACGGGCGTGGGTTCGCGCTTCCACTGCACGCCAAAGCTCAGTACCGCGACCAGTAGCCCATGGGCTAGCAGTGCCAGCATGAGCGAGCGCAACAGTCCCGGTGTGGCCGGCGGCGCAAACTCTAAATGCGGACGGAGCGTTGCCATGTGGGTAAGGTTCAGTTAGCCAGCTGCACCGACAGACCAACACGCTGAATGCCCGCGCGCTGCAGGGTGTCCATGACCTTGACCACGCTTTCGTACTTGGCGCTCTTGTCCGCACTAATCACCACCGCAGAATTGGTCGTTGCAGCGCTGTCTTTGGTACCTTGCGCGCGTTTAACGGTGCTGGCCAGGTCTTTGAGCGTAACGCTGGTGGTCTGGTCTTTCAGGCGCATCTCTAAGCTGTCGTTCTTGCCCAGAATAATTTGAATAATCTGGTCCGGCTGGCGTGCCGCTTTACCCACGCTGGGCAGGTCGATCATGCTGGGGGTAATCAGCGGCGCGGTCACCATGAAGATGATCAACAGCACCAGCATCACGTCGATGAACGGCACCATGTTGATCTCGTTGATGGTACGGCGACCCCGTCCACGGCCAGAAACTGCGGGCATGTGCTTGACTCCTTAGCGGGCCTGGGCGGATTGCGCAGCCTGCGCACCCAAATTGCGCTGCAAGATGTTGGAGAACTCTTCGATGAAGGTTTCTTGCTGAATGGCGATGCGGTCCAGGTCGCGCGCAAAGCGGTTGTAGGCCACCACGGCAGGAATCGCGGCGAACAGGCCAATGGCAGTGGCTACCAATGCTTCGGCAATGCCGGGCGCCACCGTGGCCAAGGTCACTTGGGTGAGTGCGGCTAAGCCGGTGAAGGCGTGCATGATGCCCCACACGGTGCCAAACAGACCCACGTACGGCGACACAGAGCCCACGGAGGCCAGGAACGACAGGTTGGTTTCCACAACATCCATCTCACGCTGAAAGCTGGCGCGCATCGCGCGGCGTGCGCCGTCCATGAGCGTGCCGGAGTCGGTAATGCGGCGTTCGCGCAGTTTTTGAAACTCGCGCATGCCGCTGGCAAAAATGCGCTCCATGGGACCACCCTTGCGAGCGTTTTGGGTGGCTGCTCCGAATAGGTCGTTCAAGCTAGCGCCAGACCAGAATTCGCGCTCAAACGTCTCGTTTTGCGCTTTGACCTTATTCAACGCAAACAATTTGCGAAATATGGCCGCCCAACTGGTGATGGACACGCCCATCAGTAACAGCATGACTGCTTGCACCACGATGCTGGCGTTGAGCACCAAATGAAGAATGGAAAGATCCTGATTCATAGTGTGTGTTGTGGTGGGTTGCGTAAAAAGTGCTTAAGAAAGTAATCTAGCCTAGCAAACTGCGTAAACGCGATACGGCAGTTTGCAGTTGCTCCATGGAGCTGGCGGTAGAAAAGCGTACAAATTTTTGCGTCTGTGCCGTGCCAAAATCTTTGCCTGGTGTAATGGCTACATGGGCCTGGTTCATCACAGCGTAGGCAAAATCCCAGCTATCTTTAACGCCCAATTTTGCGCATGCGACAGAGCAGTCGGCCCAGGCGTAAAACGCACCGTCGGGCATCACGGGCACGGTCAAGCCCATGGCATTGAGCTCGGGAATAAAGTAGTCGCGCCGGGCTTTGAATTCGGTGCGGCGCTGCTCGTACAGCGCAATACTCTCCGGCTCAAAGCAAGCCAGCGCTGCGTGCTGAGCAATCGTACTAGGGCAAATAAACAGGTTTTGCGCCAAGCGCTCAATCACTGGCACCAGCACATCGGGCACCACCATCCAGCCCAAACGCCAGCCCGTCATGTTGAAGTATTTGCTGAAGCTGTTAATGCTGATGATGTGATCGTCAATGGCCAAGGCCGTTTGGCCAAACTGCGCGTCAAAGCTAAGCGCCAGATAGATTTCGTCCACCAGCGTGATGCCGCCACGCGACTTCACAACTTCGTGAATGCGCCGCAATTCTTCTGGGTGAATGGATGTTCCGGTAGGGTTGCTGGGTGATGCCAGCAGCACACCCCGTGTGCGTGGGCCCCAAGCGGCTTGCACTTTGTCGGCACTTAGCTGAAAGCGCTCTGCTGCCGTGGTGGGCACCAGCACCGCGCGCCCCTCGGCTGCGCTAACAAAGTGGCGGTTGCAGGGGTA